>NZ_JBFHGM010000296.1:0-6094 GCF_041583095.1 Draconibacterium sp. | reverse complement strand
GTGATTCGCGCGGTAGCGGCTTTGGAATGGGCATTTTGCGCAGAAAATATGAATCTGAACCGTCAGGATTGATTTTTTGCGCAGAAAATATGAATCTGAACCGTCAGGATTGATTTTTTGCGCAGAAAATATGAATCTGAACCGTCAGGATTGATATTTTGTGCAGAAAATATGAATCTGAACCGTCAGGATTGATAATTTGTACAGAAAATATGAATCTGAACTGTCAGGATTGGCATTTTGCACGCAAAATATGAATCTGAATCGTTTTGGAGTCTGTAAAATATCTTTTAATGAAGTTTCAATAAGGATCCGGGACTTCCGTCTGCTGCTTTGTTCTCCAGGCTTTCTTACATCGCTGCATTTTTCAGTTCCAGAAACCAAAGTATTGATGCCACTCCTGATGGAAGAACACCTCCGGGGTGGTCGAGCCCTTCAAGAGGAATTTTCCGAACTAAATTTGTGGATGCACCGGCGGCTATAAATTCATCATACTTTTCTTCACTCACAATTGGCGGCACATAAGTGTCGGCTGTTCCGTAAAATAAGGTGGTCGGTACAGAGGGTACAAAAGCCGGAACACTGTTATCATGCAACATCTCAATAACAGGCGCATAGTTTGCTTCTGTATTCCATCCGGCAAGGTATTCAGGTGTAAATAAGTCGGAAACGGTAGTAGTTAGCTCAGCGTTTAAATCGGCTCCTGAAGCCTGACCGTCAAACATTGTTTCAATTTTATCGGCATACGGTTCCTGAAAAACGGTATTTACAGGTGTTTCAAGACCGAGTTTCAGGTAGCTGTTAAAAATATACGCCAGAAAATAGGGTTGCGGATAATCTTCCAACCCAACAACATATTCGTTAAGTGTTGCCAGGTTGTATGGACCGGCACTGCAGGCACTAGCTTTTAAATTGTATGAAAAACCGGCATCGGCCTCAATGGCCTGCTGAACCTGCATGGTTGCCCATCCTCCTTGCGAATATCCCGCCAGGTACAAGTCGTCGTTTAGCGAAATTCCTTCCTTGTTATCGATAAATTCACGTACTGCTTCCAGCATGTCGGTAACAGTTTGTACAGTCGACTCGCGATGCAGGTACGGGTGAAACATATCGTCAGATTCGCCAAAACCCAGGTAGTCGGGTAGCGAAATTATAAAACCGGTGGATCCCATCATTTTCAGCATTTTGAAAAGCTGGTTTTCTGAATCAACGCTGGGTGTTTTACTGTGTTCCGTGTTGGTACCGTTTTGGTAACTTAAAACCGGGTAATCACCATCAACGTCGGGGATGGCAACTACACCCGATGCCAAAACCGGACTATCGTCGAAAGTAGTTTTGTAGGTAATTTTATAAACATCAACTCCGGAATATATGAGGTCGCTTATCGCAGATAATTCTTCGTATTCCACACTTGCAGCGGAAATCGTTAAATCAATTACCGTTTTCGAGATCCGAAATTGCAATTCTGCATCAACAAGATAATCATTGGCCGGAGTTACCGGTTCAACATCGTCCATATGGTCGCACGATATAAAAGCAGCTACAATTAACGAGAAGTAAAGAAGAAATAATTTTTTGTTCATGGAAATGTGTTTTCTGAATTAATTTAACCAAAAATAGGGTAATTTTTATTCCTGTAAAACTTTAATTCAGCGATTTATGAATTTCCGGTGTTAACAACAATACTTTTTCGTATTAATATCATACAGATGTTTTTTTTATTTTCGCGATACACAGAGACCGTCCATTTGGGGTTCAATCTTAAAAAATAATAATGAAGAAAACTTTACTTTTAATAATTCTCAGCCTTTTTGCAGGTGTTGTTTTTGCTCAACCAATAAAAGTAATGTTGGTTACCGGAGGACATAGTTTCGATACGCTCCAGTTTTTTCAACTGTTCGATCGGATGCCGGAAATTGAGTATACACATTTTGCTCAACCCAATGCCAACAAAGCAATTGCAAATGGTGTCGCCGACGATTTTGATGTACTTGTTTTTTACGATATGTGGAACAAAATAACCCGGGATGAGAAAGCTGCTTATATACGACTGACTAAAGAGGGAAAACCATTTTTATTTCTACATCATTCGCTCGTTTCGTATCAAAACTGGCCGGCATTTGAGGAAATTGTAGGAGGTCGTTATGTCGAGCAAAGCCGAAAAGTCCCTGAAGAGAAATGGTCGGAATATGAACATGATATGTGGGTATATTGCTCGATTGAAAATTATACTCCTGTAACTGCCGGATTTCGCGAGTTACGTTTTTTCGACGAGGTATACGATAATATTCGAATCTCCGACAATGTAAAACCATTGTTGAGAACGCGTCATCCTAAAAGTGCTGAATATGTTGCGTGGGAGAACCGGTATAACGCCTCAGCGATTGTTTATATACAGCCTGGTCACGATAAACGAACCTACGAAACCGACGAGTACCGAAAGCTACTTTTTCAAGCCATTCAATACCTGAATACTTTCAATAAATAGGGTTAAAATCTGAAAATCGCCTGTTTTTTGCTTAGCCCTGGTGTGTAGTTGAGTGATTTAATATTGAATATAACATCTTTTAACATTTAGATAAAAAACAGATGCTTTAAGGGCTATAAATTTCATTAACTTAGCAAGCGATAAAACCACTTTAACTTGCGAATTATGAAATCATTAAGCAGGTTAATCCACAAATCCAGTATGACATTTTTACCAACCCACTACCCGGTGCACTTTTACGGGCTGCCCGATGGGAAAGTGTATCTGTGTTTTGCACGGTTTTACAAAGCGGGTTTTAATCATACCGATCTGGAATTTGTTTTTGCCCGCCACAACGATTTTATCTACAATTACAATGAGGAGGTTATAGTTCCTATGGCCGAGTTCAGAGCGCCTGTGTATAACGAAATGGTAGATAATCCCGATCCGGATATTACCATTTTAGAAGTAAGACGCGATATACGGTCTTACACCGAAGCGGTGCAATACATCGATAGCCTTAACCTAACCGATTTGGTGTTAAATTCCGGAATTGAAAGTGCTGAACGAATGGCCGAAGAAATACAGATTGGAGCTTAACGCCACTATTTCTATTTGGTTTCAGTCCTCTATTTTGTTTTATCTACATCATACTTCATTCCCTTTTCTCACAAACATTTAAACTTGGTGCTTAAATTTTTTTCGGCAAAATTTCGTATTCTATTACGATTTAATTCCATCCTGTTCCAAATGCAGGGAAAGATGATTACTATTAACCAAAATTTACGTGTTCGGTCAACATGAAAATAACTATGCTTCGCCACATTCTGAGTTTTTATCTGAACTGCGTAGAATCGTGTTACAAAAATTGTCGGAAGATGATTTTGGGGTAAATGTTTTGGCCAAGGAAGTCCGGTTAAGCCGATCGCAGTTATACAGGAAATTAAAAAGTCTCACCGGCAAATCAGCCAGTTGTTTTTATTCGCGAAACACGTTTGCTTCACGCGAGCGAGTTGCTAAAAGAAAATAATAATAATACCGTTTCGGAAATAGCCTACAAGGTTGGTTTTAGTAGCGCCAGCTATTTTAACAAGTGTTTTCATGATTATTTTGGTCATTCTCCGGGTGCCCATAAACACCTCCCTAATTGGCAGAATAACCCTGAAACAGAATTCAAATCTGGCAGAAGAATAAAACCCGGTCCCAATTTATACCACCGGCTAAACCGTCATATTTGGGTCATTATTGTTGCGATATTGCTCGTTGTTTTGCTACTTTTTCTTTGGTTCTGGATATAAGCAGCAGAAGAAAATTGCAACCCCTGACATTCTGGGGTGAACAATAAAAGTATTTTTATTAAGCTCCATCAGGGAGGGAAACAACTGGTGAACTTACAATTTGCAAAATTCATTCAAAATCCATTCTGGGTTCATTAATAAGACATAGTTTAAATAGGCGCTCATAGTTTAAAGAATTTGGAAACATGTGTAATGAATGCAACATAGTTTTAGGACTTTACTTTTCATTTCGACGTAACTTGAATACTAAAAGTTTCTGTTTAGGAAAGGAGGAAAAGTATTCAGAAACCTACTTATTAATGTTAATTAAACACCAGAAAGCCATGAAAAAATTATTATTTATTATGCTGGCAATATGTATATGTTTGCTGGCAGTTGGTCAAAATGATACCCCAAAAGTTTCTTTGGATGAAGTAGCGATCTCTCCACCTGCTTTTACCGGAATTAAAAACTATGTTGATTTTTCGAATGTTGATGCCAATTATTTGCAACGTTATCTCTCTGAAAATATTCAATATCCGGAAAAGGCAGAACGTTGTGGTCGGGAAGGAACAGAAGTGATTAAGTTCAACGTAAATGTTCAGGGTAAAGTAACCGATATCGACATTGTAAATGGTGTGTGCCCGGAAATTGACGATGAACTTATTCGTGTACTTGAATCGACAAATGGAATGTGGAAACCAGGTATTAAAGATGGTATTCCCGTTGCAATGGAGCAGGAAGTTTCTATTGTATTCTCATTGTCGGGAAATGCTGAAGAAACGAATGAAAAATTTCTTAAAGTAGCTACCAGCTGTTTCACACAGGGAGCAGAATGTTTTTTTGAAAAAGGAAAATCGAAAAAAGCAGAACGCCTTCTAACCAGAGGAATCACTTACATGCTTTACGATCAAAGTCTTTTGTTAGTGCGAGGGTTATGCCGTTATGAAAGAGGAAACGTAGCAGGAGCAAGGGAAGACTGGAGCTGTTTTATTGGAACTGGGAACTATTGATTTGAATACTGAATTTTTTGCCCGGGCAAAAGGATTAGAGTCATACGAAGCATTAATGGCCATGATGGAAAAAAGGTAGGCTGTTGATCAAGCATCATTAATGTTTGAAAACTATAAGCCCGGGATTTTATTCCGGGTTTTTATATTGGCTAATGAAATGAACACTACAGATATTTTAGGGGTTAAAAATGCTGAGTCAGGAGTAGGTGAATTGCCTAAAATTAGCGGATTTGGATATATTTATTTGTGTAAGTAGAAAAGAATTATTTTCTTTGTTGGTGATAGGTCGTTCCGACCTATTGTGTGTTTGGGGGTTAACATTAATAAGGGCAGTTGTTGAACTGCCCTTTTCTTTTTAGTCAAATTCAAAACACGTTTTCTCAATAGCCAACTCTTACAATAAAAATGTAAATCGCTGGAAAAGTTGACTTATCACGGATGTTAAAAATGCCGATCAGGTTTTAGGTAGTTTGCTGAAATAGGCTGAAATTACAGGTAGTTCCGAGGTTTTCTGTATTTGAATTTGTAATTTTGAAATAACAATAATCGCACAGATAATTTGTTAGGGAAGAAAAAAATTGGTTAGGGCTTTATTCAATTACCCTTTTCAATTCAACTTTTGCGATTCAATTAAAATTAGGCACAATTCTTTTACATCTTACGAGGACGTAAGAAATATAAAAAGGCAACTGTTGAGTTGCCTTTTGTTTTTTATGGCTTCCCATATTTCAATGTGGTACTTTAAAATTAAGAGGGGTGAGTGCGGCTTATTGCTCCGATTCGCTTATTTATTTTAATGGCATCATTTCGTTTTATACATCTGGATGGTGAATTACTGATGTAAAATTGAAAAACAACCGCGGTGAGGCTGTCCGTTTTATGTTCTATATTGAGAAAAATGTCCCAAAATGAAAACGTCAATAAAAAGTTTGGCACGCCTAAATGTCAGAAAATCAATAGATAAAGTTTTTTGGAACAGCGATTGATATTATCAGGAGAAATTAGGAAAATAAAAATATAGGGTTTGTATAACAGGGTAGAACGACTTCTAATTTGATTGGTTCTGTATAAAGGGGTTTGTAAATTATCAATCATCACTAAAAAGCGTCCTTAAGTTCTACCCTTTCTTTTTGCTTCTTTTTCAATGTTATGTTAATAATAATCTAAGGAGGCTGTAAAAACAAAAGATAATTAAAGGCTGGCCACCATAAAAAAAGCCGTTCATCAACATGAACGGTTTTGTATTTACAAACCACTTCAAAAAGTGTACTGAAAAAGTAGAACCATCCTTAAATGGATCACCACAGTATTTTAATATGCTAAGATTATTGCGTCCG
>NZ_JBFHGM010000295.1:0-6123 GCF_041583095.1 Draconibacterium sp. | reverse complement strand
TGATGGGCATGGATGTACACGATATGGAAGATCTTGGTGAAGTTTGGGTGGGTTACGACGGCCAGCCAAAAAGTACACAGTTTGGGTTGAAATCGCTTCGTTTGGCAAAACCGCTGAGAGCCGGACATGTATTTACCATCGAACCCGGAATTTACTTTATTCCGGAGTTAATCGATCTGTGGCGCGGGCAGGGCAAATTCAACGATTTTATCAACTGGGAAAAAGTTGACAGCTACCGAAATTTTGGAGGAATACGTAACGAAGAGGACTTTGTAATGACCGAAAGCGGTGTACAGCTACTCGGCAAACCAAAGCCAAAAACGCTTGAAGAGATAGAAGCACTTCGATGATAAAATACTGATGCTTATGGGTTTCATGTTAAGTATGGAACGTATAGTATTGAAACCTGTAAGCATCAGCGATCTTAAATCAATAAAAACTTTACTTTTGCCTCAAATTAGCAACAATGAAGAAGGGAAGTATTCTTGCGGTTTTATTATTAAATTCGTTGTGGCTTTTTGCCCAAAACGAGGTAGGTCCCGAAGGGCATAAACTGCTATGGGTATTTCTTTTTCTGGCTGCTGTTACCGTAGCTTTTATTGTGAGTAGCCGTTCTTTTGGCAAGAAATCGAAAAAAGAGCGCAGGCCGTTTTTACAACTTAAAAAGTTAAGTATCAAATTGGAGAAGGATGCAAATTTCTATCCTGATAATTTAATTCTTACCGTAAAAAACACCGGCTCAACGGCTGTTGATTTGGATAAGCCGCTTTTAGTTTTCGATAACTTCTGGCTGAAACGTAAGTTCAAGATTAAAGGTATGGATAACTACAATTTTTATCCTTTGTACCTGGAAAGTGGGAAAACACATCAGTTAAAAATTGATATGAATCGGTTTTATGCGCACGATAAAAAATTGAAAAAGTTTCCGAAGACGAAGATCTACCTGAAAGATGTAAAAGGAAAAAGGCTGGGAAGTAAAGCCGTATTTTTACGCAAAACATTAGTTAAATTTTAATGCGAAACTGGAAATTTAACCATATCGATTTTTCTACTTACCCCGGTTATTCGGGTAAGGATCTGGGTGTGTTTTGGTCGCCAGAAAAAACTACGATAAAAATTTGGGCACCTACCGCTCAAATGGTGGAATTGCGCCTGTACAAAGATGGCCTGCGTGGTGAAGCCTACTATAAAACCAATCTGCAGAAGAAGGAGAACGGCACCTGGGGAACAATTCTTACCGGCGATTACGAAGGTAAGTTCTATACTTTCAGGGTAAACGATGGCGAATGGTTGGATGAGGTAGCCGGAATTTATGCCCGCTGTGTTGGCGCCAATGGATTGCGCGGAATGATCTATAATCCGAACTCAACAAATCCTGAAGAGTGGGTTTACGACAATGGTCCGCGTTACAAAAGTTTTACCGATGCGGTGATTTACGAAACGCATGTGCGTGATTTCTCCATTGCCGAAAATTCAGGCATTGAAAACAAAGGGAAATTTCTGGGATTTACCGAAGAAGGAACACGTTCGCCGGAAGGGGTAAAAACCGGTATCGATCATTTAAAAGAGTTGGGAGTTACGCATGTGCATTTGTTACCGGTGAACGATTATGTAACAGTTGACGAAGAAAAACCACTTGAAAAATATAACTGGGGTTACGATCCCATGCACTATAATGCGCTGGAAGGTTCGTATGCAACTGATCCTTGCGACGGGCGCAAACGTATTGTAGAATTTAAAGAGTTGGTAAAAGCCCTGCATGCCAATGGAATTGGCGTGATTCTGGATGTGGTTTTTAACCATACCTATTACGCTAAAGAGTCAGTATTTAACCAGATTGTGCCGGGGTATTTTTACCGACAGAAAGAGGATGGTTCATTCTCAAATGCATCGGGTTGTGGAAACGAACTGGCGTCGGAGCGCGAAATGGTGCGTAAATACATTATCGATACGCTTAACTACTGGGTGGAGGAATTTCACGTTGATGGATTCCGTTTTGATTTGATGGGTATTCACGATTTGAAAACCATGCAGGAAATACGGAAGTCGTTGGATAAGATTGACCGAGGATTATTCCTTTATGGCGAAGGCTGGGCAGCCGACCAAAGTCCGATGCCGGAATCGAAGCGGGCAGTTAAAAAGAACACGTCGGCAATGCGAAGAATAGCCAGCTTTAATGACGATTTTCGCGATGCCCTAAAAGGAAACCATGGCGATAAAAAGTCGAAAGGTTTTGTTAGCGGGCTTAACCTGCGCGAAGAAGCTATTAAGTTTGGAATTACTGCAGCAGTTTATCATCCGCAGGTGAATTACGGATATATCGATGCGGTTGAAACGGCTTGGGCTGCCGAGCCCGATCAGTGTATCAATTACGTGTCGTGCCACGATAATTACACGCTTTGGGACAAACTGAAACAAAGTTTGCCAAAAGCAAGTGATGAGGACTTGCGCAAACGGGTAAAGCTGGCCGGGGCACTGGTTTTAACCTCGCAAGGCGTGCCGCTTTTGCATGCCGGTGTTGATTTTTGCCGTACAAAAGGAGGTAACGGAAACTCCTATAAATCGCCCGACTCGGTAAACCAGATAGATTGGAGCCGCAAAAATGAATACATCGATGTTTTTGAATATTTCCGTAAACTGATTCGGCTACGGAAAGATCATCCGGCATTCCGTATGACCTCTGCCGAAGCAATCAGAAAAGATTTAAATTTTTGTACCGAGTACAAAATAGGTGTAGTTTCCTATTGTTTAGACGGAAAAGCGGTTGGCGACAACTGGTCGAAGATATTCCTCATTTTTAATGGGAACGAAGAGGAAGTTGAATTTCCCTTACCCGAAGGTAAGTACAAAGTTGTAGCCGATGGCAACAGCATTAACGAAGAAGGAATTGAGCATGTGGAAGACACCGTTGTGGTAGACCCCGTTTCGCTAAAAATCCTTGTTCACGCCGAAAACGGATGAATGTTTCGCGAGAAGTGATCAGAAAATCCCAGTAACGAATACGCAGTTTGGCGTAATTTTTCTTTTCTGAATTCAGCGCTGTAAATACGTTGGGTGGTGTTGGCTTCCATATCCCGCACAAAAGGATCAAATGTTGCCTGGTTCAAAATCAGGTGATCTACATTGTCAAAATCGGCCGGTTGAGAATCAAATAATTCGCCTTCAGCTATTATCTTTTTCCCTGCAACTTTGCACTTCTCGATAAGTTTTACTGTTGAAGTTCGTTGTCGCAGACCGGCTTTGACGATTACATAATTAGCCCACTCCAAATCTTTAGTATTTAACTTCTCCTGGTTCAAATCGATCAACTTTCTTTCCCAGGTAATGGGTAGTTGAATAGAAATCTCGATCAGCTCAAGCGGATCTTCTGTTGATTTGTTAAAAAGCTTCTGAAAGAAGGCCTCAAATCCTTTTGAATGGTTCTCTTTTTCAGGATAAATAAGTAATATGTTCATATGATTAAAATTGTTTGTTTAAAAGGTATCATATGTAACTCGCTATTTAGTCATCACTCTTTTTGAGATTTGATTAAACATGCTCGTTTCATGGCAATAAAATTTACATTGTTTTCGATTTTTCAAATTAACAGCCAATTTATTCGAAAAAAAAGTTTTTGGGATTTTTAACTTTTAATAGTGATAATTTCCGGGTTTTTGGGTTTTTTGCCATTTATCCGGGATAAGTGTCAGTAGTCCCATATACCTTCTTTGTTAGGTGATTTGGACGTATTTACTAAGTGAGACAGGTAAAATAAGGGCAGGAAATTGGCTCAGGATGTTTTTAACGCTTCTTTTAATTGAAGTACATATTGTCTTGAAACGTGAATTACCTGCGGGTAATCGAAGAGATTCAGTTCCAAACCATCAGAGCCACGCGATACTTTTTTAATGTAGTTTTTGTTTACCATACACGATCGATGACAGCGAATGACTTCCGGGTACTTTTGTAACAATTTCTCCGTGGTTTTCATGGTGTTCCGGATCAGTTTTTTCTTGATCTCGTCGTTGTGTTTATAAATCACTTCAATGTAATTATTGGCTGATTTTATCAGTATCAACTGCTCGAGAAAAAGCGTAAAATATTCTGTTTTGTTTTCCGATTCAAACTCAATTTCAGCCGGAGTTTCCGTCGATTCATTTTTAATGACTTCTTCAGGGGTAAGTTCCAGCTTTTGCACTTTCTTTTTCAACAAGTAAAACTGGTTGGTAAGCACCACAACTACCGCCGCTGTTATTGAGATAATGACGATATTGATTACAATTGGAAAGGTCATAGGGATTTGGCCTACGTAGCGAGCAAAAAATGCAAAGGCAACGGAGTTGCAAATGACGAAAAGCAGATCGATGATGATCTCTTTTAAAATTGTCCAGCGCTGTTCGGAAAAAGCAGTGATGAAAATGGAAGGAATTATTACCCGAAATATACTGAGTAAAACCAGCGTTATAGCGCCAAATGTTGCAAGGATAATGAGGCGGTTATTAAAATCGGGGTTTTGAATTTCGAAGGGCTGAAAGAACAGCAGAAATAAAAAAATACCCAGGCTCACGGACGATATGGAGCGAGCATTAACCTTGAGGTTGTCGTTAAACGGATATTTTTTGTAAAGCGAGTTCAGCATTGGAACTTTTTTCTTGGTTAAAAAACAGCGAGCAATAAATCAATGTCTTTTGAAGGGATGTTGAACATGCGGCCCACATCGTGATTGGTGAGAATGCCGTGGTAGATGTACACGCCTTTCCGGAATCCCTTCGATACTTTTATGTAGTTTTCAACTCCTCCGTTGTCGCCAATGGCCAGTAAAATTGGAATTAATATATTACTCAGCGAAATGGAAGCCGTTCGGGCTACCATGGCCGGAGTGTTGGGAACACAGTAGTGCACAACTCCGTGTTTGGTGTATGTTGGGTTGTTAAAATCGGTGCACTTCGAAGTTTCGAAACAGCCCCCCTGGCTCACGTTCAAATCAATAATTACCGATCCTTCCTTCATTTGTTTTACAAGGCTCTCCGAAACTTTAAATTTAGGCGGGGTATTAAAAGCTGTTGCTCCAATAACTGCATCGGCCGAAATAAGGGCTTTGCGTAAAACTTTGGGATAGAATACCGAAGTAAAAATACGTCGTCCAAGTTTTTCTTCCAATTTGCTGAGTTCGTAAACCGAAGTATCAAAAACCTTTACGAAAATACCCAGTCCGAGTGCTGCACGCGCTGCATATTCGGCAGCTGTACTGGTACCAATTATTACCAGCTCGGCGGGTGTAACTCCGGTAACTTCGCCAAACAAAACGCCTTTTCCGTTGCGCGAATTACTCAGGTATTCGCTTGCAATGGTAATGGAGGTAACTCCTGCAATCTGGCTCATTTGATGAACGAACGGAAGAAAGCCCTCTTCGTTTTCAAGGTATTCAAAAGCAATGGTGGTTACCTTTTTTTGCATCAATTTCTGGATGGATTCATTGCAATGAGCCTGAATCTGCATGTTTGAAATGATGAACTGGTTGCCACGCAAAGCATCGATCTCGTCGCATTCGAAAGGGGCGATGCGTAAAATGATGTCGCACTGAAAAGTTTCTTCTTTGGTTTCAACAATGGTAGCGCCGGCTTTTTGGTAATCTTCGTTGCTGTAGCTGGCTGCTTTTCCGGCGTCGCGTTCAATCAGGATTTCGTGGCCGTACGAAACCAACAAATCAACGGCTTGCGGCGATAAAGGTACCCGGTATTCAACCTTCGACAGATCGGAAGGAACGCCAATTTTTATTTTCTGGCCCTTCTTTTTTACCTCCAACATCTCCTCTTTGGGCAGAAGCATGGTTTTTGGTATCGATACCTTTTCTCTTGCTTTTTCCATAATTGAACTTAATGAATTTATCTGACGAAATCAACAGCACCAATTTACAAGCAAAAGGGGAGTTTTCAAAGAAAATTAAGCGGGAAGTAGAAAGCAGTATTGGCAGGTTATATTTCCTGTGCGGTAATCAGGCGGGTATTGTCGTCCTGAACTTCAATTTTTACCTCCACCATTTTTTCGGGCAGAAGCGATTCGATCATTTCCGGCCATTCAATCAGGCAGTAGTTTCCGCTGTAGATGTAGTCTTCGTAGCCCAGGTCGTAAGCTTCTTCAATA
>NZ_JBFHGM010000294.1:0-6142 GCF_041583095.1 Draconibacterium sp. | reverse complement strand
GCGTTTTACCCTTTCTTCTGTTCGGGCCACGCCCATTTTTAACTTATTTTGTTCAAGTTGGTAATCGCGCTTCTTTTTGGCAATTGTATTTTCCGCTTTTTTATAAGTCATTTGAGCTTTGCGCTGGTAGGCAGCCGATTCGTAGATCGATTGCTCCAAATCGATTTTATTGTATTCCAAATCGAGTTTGGCATTTTTTATATCTTCCCTAAGAGCGGTTAATCGTACCGTGCTATCAATTCTGGCATTTTTCAGGTCGGCTTCTGCCGTTTCAAGATTTTGCCTTTCCTGGCGCATTCCCGACATGATCTGGCTGGCATCAAGCTGCATAATAAAATCGCCTTTTTTGACGTATTTCCCATCTTGTGCCAAATCAAGAATTTTTAGTTCCCAAATCCTTAGTTCTCTATCGCCAAGTATTTTGGGCATTGGGATTGGGGTAGACACCAAACCGTTTATTTCTCCTTTGCAGGTTAACGTCGCTTCAAACGGGCCTTTTTCAACCATATAGATTTTCTCCGACTTGCTTGTGGTAAGCGATCCGGCAAAAGCTGCAAGGGCAATAACACAAATTACTGCTGCAGTTATTATAATATGCTTTCTTTTTACAGCCATAAACTAGTTTTCTAAAAGTTTGTCGTAATCGGCTTCAAGCGGTTTCTTTTTTTCAAAATCAAAAAGTGTTAAACTGCGCAGTCGGTAATAGGCCGACCAGTAATCGCGTAACCGCGTTAGGTAGGCCATACGCGCAGTTTCCTGGTCGTTGCTGGCAATATTTAGTCGTGTTACATCAATCTTTCCGATAAGAAAACGCTGAAAGGTAACGTTGTATCCCATTTGTGCAACCGTATCGGCTTTTGCTGCTGTGTTTACCTGTCCGGCCTGAAGATTGAATTCCAGCACGCTTTGGTAAATATCTTGCTCAAAATCAATACGTTCCTGCCTTATTGTTGCCAGAGCCACTTCGCGGTTCGACTTGGCCATTGAATAACGTCCTTTTCCGCGTCCCCAGTCAACAATGGGGATGTTTAGGCCCAGACTAAACACCTGGCTTTTGTCTGGTTCGGAATAAACATCATCAAAATTTTCGGCACTTTTGTTTAATCCATACATGGCGTAAAGCGTGGTGTTAAGCCCTCGTTCTGATTTGGCAATGGCAACATTCTCGTCTTGCTGCAGCTTTTGCTGTTGATGGTTCAGAATCTCAGGGTTGTTTTTAATCGCCTCGTCAATTGCCTGGTCCGGATCAATTTTCAGCTCCGGAATTTCGCTGGGAACAATACATTTTATCATGGTTTCTTTTGGAAGTCCTAGGAAAGAGTTCAACCTTGCCTGTGCTCTTTTTTCGCCAAGCTGGGCAACACTCAGTGCCTGCTCGCTGTTCAGCAAACGGAGTTCCAGTTCAAGCAATTCATCCTGAGTTACGGTTCCTACCTGGAAACGCCCTTTTCCGATTTTATAAAGTGTATCGGCGTTGGCATAATTCATCTCGGCAATATTTTTCTGAATCTGGGCATTGATCAATCCAAAAAAGCGGTTGGTCGAAGTTACACGCAAATCTTCCATATCCTGGATAAATTCTTTTTTGGCTTTCTCAAACTTCAAGGGTTCAATTTTGGCTTGCCATTTCAGGCGGTTATACCCGTTTAATTCCTGCGAAAAACCAATACTGATAGGCGTTGCATTAAACGATGTATTTTTGTCGCCACCAAGGTTTTTAATCATTCCCAGCTCCGAGCGTAAAAATACCTGTCCGCCGGTTAGTGAAACGTTTTGAACAGCTGATACTGAAACTTCGGAGTTAAAATATTCGCGCAGGCGGAATTCGTCCTCATTGGTTTCGAAGTTGTACTCGCGATTACTAAAACGGTTAAAATCGGCCGGATTGGAACTTAATGAAATACTAGGTAAGCGCTCGGCTTTATAAAACCGGTGTTCCCAATAGCTGGCCAAATACATGTTTTTGTTTCGGAAAGCATCAATTGATTGTTCTGATGCAATATCAATTACTTCGGGAAGTGTTAACACTAATTCGTCCTGGGCAGCCGCAAATTCTGTAAGGCCCAAAATAAATATAAATGACAGAAATATGTTTTTCATTTTTTTTTTTTGTTTTCAGGTTGTTTTATGAACGAAGACTTACTACCGGATCGTTGGCTGCGGCGCGTTTGGCAGGCAAATAGCCAAAAATAATTCCGACACCAACCGAAACGCCAAAAGCAATAAAAATGCTAAAGGCAGAAACAATTGTTTTAATATCGAACACGGCCGTAATAATTTGCGAGAGCACAACCCCCAGAATAATTCCGATAATTCCTCCGGTTAAACTGATTAATGTTGACTCGGAAAGAAACTGTGCGATTATGTCTTTTTGTTTGGCACCCAATGCCTGACGAACACCAATTTCGCGAATACGTTCCAATACTGATGCCAGCATAATATTCATAATCCCAATTCCGCCAACAACAAGCGAAATACCTGCAATTACACCTAAAACGATATTGAATATCTTTTTTGTTTTTTGTTGCTGTTTAAGCAGCAATTCGGGGATTGTAACTTCAAAATCGTACAAATCGGAGTGGCGTCTGAGCAACATACGTTTTATTAATGTTGCTGAGTTATTGAGTTGTTCCGTTTCCTTTATCTGTACAACGATCTTGTCGAGTTGGTTAAGATTATCATCGGTGTCAATCGGTTCTTCTTTTTGTTCCGGGCCGCCATAAATAACTACCATACCATTTCCATTTGCGTTTTTATTGGCATTTAAAACTTCGTCGGCCCTGATTAGCGAACGGTTTTTAAAACGCAACAGCATGGTTTGTACGGGTATAAAAATTTTATTGTCGGAACTGCTGATACCCAGTTCGTCGGATGCCGATGCGGTAAAATCGCGTCGTTCAACAACTCCTATAATTTTTAACCAAATCTGTCCGCATTTTATGTATTTCCCAATGGGATCCTGCTGACGAAAAAATTGCTCTTTAATGTTATTTCCAACCACACAAACGGGTAGTCCTTTTTCTGCCTGAGTAGCGTTAAAACGACTTCCTTCGGCCAGTTGCATGTTAAATAAATCGAAGTAATGATTATCAATTCCTTCGAGTACAACAGGTCTGCTGATACCATTTAGCAACGCTGAATAGTTAAAGGAAATTACCGGCGAAATACGTTCAACAGTTGGTACAATTTTTTTAATGGCCTCAACATCAAGAAGTGTCAGTCCTTTCGAAAATTTCTTAGCAGTGGGTTGACCATTGCCATCGCCACCTGCTCCGTCGGATAATGAATAAGTGCTTGGCGTTATAACAATGTTGTTTACCCCAACCAGTTTTATCTGTTCCAGAATTTCCTGCTCGGCACCATTCCCAATGGCCATCATACTAATTACCGCAGCAACACCAAAGATGATACCGAGAGCGGTAAGTATCGATTTCAGGCGGTTGGCTATAATGGCTTCAACCGCTATCAGAATATCGTGTAAATATCTTTTTATAAACATCTTGTTTGGTTTGAGTGGTTAATTAGCTGAAATAACAGTAACACCGGCAGGTAAAGACATTCCCTGAGGCAATTCAGGTGCTTTTTCCTCTTCCCGTTCCTTTTTTCTTGCTGCTTCCTCTGCAGCTTTTTCGGCTGCTTTACGTTTTATATCGGCATAAATTTCAAAGCCTGTTAGTTTGTAATCGCCGGCATCTTCGGGTTCCAGCAGCTGCACTTCCTGGCCTTCTTCGAGTCCCTGGTTTATTACCACATAATTTTCGTTGGCTTCGCCGGGCTCAATAATTTGTGCGGTTTGCGAATCAGAAAGATATACATAGGATAAGCTATCGTTTGAAAATACAGCCTCGATTGGAATATAGGTGGCATCTTCAATAAAACTGGCCTGGATGGTGTTACTGGTGGTCATGGCTGGTTTCAGCTCGGGATCGGAGCCGTTGACCTTAATTTTTACCTCAAAAACCTTTGCATCACTTTTTGGCATCACTTGCCCCATGTTGGCTACGGTGGCTACTTCTCCGTTTAACGTTTTATCAGGAAAAGCATCAATTCCAATTTTTACTTTCTGGCCGGGTTTTATCAGCGCAATATCAATTTCGTTTATAAAGGTTTTGGTAACCAGGTTACGCATGTTTGGGAACGTAGCAATAATCGGGCTCCATTGCGACACGCGCGATCCGGTTTCAACAGTACCTCCCCACTCGTATTGATGATAGGAAATAATACCTGCTTTGGGCGAATAAATGATCAACTTATCCATTAATCTTTCCAGTGCATCAACGCGTTCTTTTACCTGTTTATAGGTGATGAATTTGCGGTTCACCTTATTAATTTCCTGTTGAGTTTTTAATTCGTAGGCCTGTTTTGATTGTTCCAGTTTTCGCAAGGCTTTGTCGTAATCCATTTTCACCTTTTTTTGCTCTGATGGTGATTCATAAATCGATTCGTCAACCGCAATCTTTCGTTCTTCTACATCCAGTGTGGCGTTAATAATCTGGTCGCGTTCGTTGCTAAGCGTCAGGTTGGAGTCGATCTTGCTGTCGTTGTATTCCGACAGTATTTTTTCCATCTCATCCTGGGCATCTTTTAACTGTTCCTGAACAGCCTGATGATCGAGTGTGGCCACATAATCTCCCGAATCTACATAAGTTCCTTCTTCAACAATATCAGTAATTGTTAAGTTAGAAATACGCGTTTGGCGATCCTTCATTTCTTCGGGAATATAAACATGGTCGGAGTTTTCCGATTCGAGTTGCCCGCTTGAGTACACCAGCACTTCAAAAGGGCCTTTCTTTACGGTAGTGGTAATTTGAGTGGTTTCGTTTTTCGAACCTGATAATACAATAAATACCACAAACAGTAGAATTACTGCCATGGCGGCAAACAGCCAGTTTTTTTTCTTCATTTTTAGTATGCTTTTAGTTTTCAATGGTAACGGGTGAATTAGGCATGAGGGCATGCTGTTTTTAAGTATAATTATGAGGATTTCGTTTCATTGTTTTAGTTTTTGTTTCTGTTTGAAATTGTTTTTTCTTGTTTAACAAAAATTGTGCCTTGGCATAAAATCAACGAAAGAAACAAAAAATAAGTATGAAATTTTGTTAAATAAACTTCAAATAAACTAAATGAGTAGTTTTTTAACTGAAAGTTCAGTTTGAGAGTCTGGGTTTTAAAATACCGGCTTGTGCCAGTGTCATTATCAGTACCCCAATAACCGTTATCATTCCGCCAATAAACTGGTGCAACAACGGGAAGGTATGAAAGACAAGGTAGGCACCTATTAAAACAAAAATACCTTTTAGCGTTTGCACCACTGCCGAGCGAGATGCATCGATAAATTGATAGGAATAATACACCGTTAAAATGGCGACGAACTCCAGGAAAGAACCAATGGATACGTTGGCAAGAGCCCTGGATGATATGCTGGCTTCGGGGCTATAGATAAAAAATGCGATAAGCGAAAATGCGAACAGCCAGGTATAGCGGTTTAGGTTAAACAGCTCGGGGCTTATATTTTTTACATGCACTTTTACAATTAGTGTAGCGGTGGTGGCAAATAGCGCGTTAATTACAACCACGCCGGTACCGGCAATAAACAGCGTTTTTAAACTTGTACCACCCGAATAACTGATAACAAAAGTACCGATTAGCGCCAGCGATGCACCAATAACTTCTACCCAGCCAAACTTTTCTTTCAGCAGTACAATACCACCCAAAGTAACCATCACCGGGAAAAGATTACCGATAAACGATGTTACGGAAGGATCGGGGATAATATTTATGGATATAAAAAATGAAGTGGTTGTGAGTATTTCGAGAATGCCCAATAGCAAAAGTATACGGCGTTGCCTTCTATCGAGAACCTTTAACTGACCCAACTTTTTGTTTTTTAATGCAAAAAGTAAACTGAACAGCATCCCTAAACCACACCAGTAAATACCAAATTGTGTTAAATGAATTTCATTTAACGCAGCCTTACTAAAAATGTAAACGTTTGAGAAAGCAATGGTGGCAACAAGGGCCAGCAGATATCCCTTAAATGTGGCTGTTTTCATACTGTTAAAATTGATAACTTTTAAAGGTAAAGTACGGAATCGGTATCGATTGTAATAATTCTCTCCGGGCGACTATTATCGAAACTTGT
>NZ_JBFHGM010000293.1:0-6151 GCF_041583095.1 Draconibacterium sp. | reverse complement strand
TTTCAAAAATGCGGTGCAAATATAGTATTTATTTTTATTCCCACTAACCATTTTGATAATTTTTCGAAATAAGTTTTGGTGCGCGATTTTAACTAGTTGTAAGTTACATTCTTATTAATTATATTGCCGAAAATCAAACTTATGACTAGTAAAGTAAAAATCAATCTGGAATATATTATTAATTGTTCGCCTAAAGTGCTCTATAACAGACTTAGCACTGCTTCCGGGTTAACTGAGTGGTTTGCCGACGATGTTCGCGTTCGGGGTAAGCGCTATACTTTTATTTGGGACGGATCGGAGCAAACTGCAGAAATGACATTGCATAAAGAAAACCGTTTGGTGCGGTTTAGTTGGCTGGAAGAAGAAGAAGGTTCGTACTTCGAGTTTAAGATAACACGCGATGAACTTACCGGCGATGTTTCGCTTTTAATAACTGATTTTGCCGAAGAGGATGAAATAGATGAAACCCGTGGTTTGTGGGATTCGCAGGTAGCCGATTTAAAACACGTACTGGGCTCGTAATTCGTTTTTTAAGATTATTAACAGCTGTGTTCCGGTATCAATAACGTTTCTTAACCTTTTTTACTTTACAAATTCCTAAAATAACTTAGTTTTGTAAGCGTTTCCAGAATGAAATAAAGTACATGAAACGTCTACACCTTTTTATTATTAAATCGTTTTTAGGGCCATTTTTTATGACCTTTGTTATCGTACTGTTTGTGCTGCTTATGCAGTTTTTATGGAAGTACGTCGACGATATGGTCGGCAAGGGGCTTGATCTAAAGGTGTTGGCAGAAATGATGTTTTACGCCTCATTTGCCATGTTACCACTGGCCTTTCCGCTGGCCATGCTTCTGGCATCAATCATGACTTTTGGGGCATTGGGCGAAAATTACGAGCTGGTGGCCATGAAAGCTTCCGGAATTTCACTATTCAGAATCATGCGTCCGTTAATTGTTATTGCAATTATCATCACCGGAATAGCTTTTTATTTTTCCAATAATATTCTTCCGAAAACAAACCTGAAATTTTCGACCCTTTTATACAGTGTAAAAAAGCAGCGGCCTGAACTGGTCTTGCAGGAGGGTGTTTTTACCAACGAAATGGATGGCTACAGCATTAAGGTTGGCAAGCGCGATAACGATACAAAAATGTTGTATGATCTGTTGATTTACGATCATACCAAAAATAAACCCAACGAAAGTGTTACGGTCGCCGATTCGGGATTATTGCGGATTACCGAAGATAAAAAGTACATGGTGCTTAATTTGTTTAGCGGAGTAACTTACCAGGAGCAGAAATCGCAAAACCGGGGTAAAAAAGAAACGTATCCTTATCAGCGCAATCGTTTTGAAGAACAAACGATCAGGGTAAAAGTCCGCGATTTTGAATTTAACCGTCGCGATGAAAGTATTTTCAAAAATCAATACCGCATGCTCACCATCGATCAGTTGGTGACTGCCGATGACAGTTTGACGGACGATTATTATGGTCGCTTGCGAAATTATATGATGCAGATTAATATTAATCCGACTATAACCCGGCGAATGTATAATCTCACCGCAAAAGCTGATTCGTTGAAACGCGATATTGAGGAAATTAAAGCCGATACGATATTTGATTTTGATACCTATTATTCTGGTCTTGATAAATGGGTACAGGCCGATATTGCCAAAAGTGCACTCGATAAGGCCCGGAGCAATATGCAACAGGTGAACATGTTCCAGGGGCAGCTTTATAATAAAAAGAAAACGCTGAATAAGTACAGGATGGAAAAACACCGGAAGTTCACCCTCTCGGTTGCTGTGTTGATCTTCTTTTTTATCGGAGCACCTTTAGGAGCAATTATCCGAAAGGGAGGATTGGGGATGCCTGTCGTTGTGTCGATCTTCCTGTTTATTTTATATTACATTGTTTCCATGAGTGGCGAAAAAACTGCCCGCGAAGATGTTTGGGATATGTTTAACGGAATGTGGTTTTCGTCGTATATTTTTCTGCCCATTGGCGTTTGGTTAACGTATAAAGCAGCTACCGATTCGGCTATTATGACGGCGGAAGCTTATGCAAAGTTTTTTGCGCGGCTTGGACTCGGACGTTTTTTTCAGAAAAAGAAATCAAACGACTAAACCCGGATGAACATATTGCAGGTAACAAATAAGGTTCCGTATCCAACCAGAGATGGTGGGGCCATTGCCTGTTTAAATTTAACAAAAGGTTTTGCACAGCTTGGAAATAGGGTAACCGTGCTGGCCATGAATACCGCAAAACATCATCTATCTCCGGATGAAATTCCCGACGAATTAAAACAACTGGCAACATTTAAGTTGGTAGATGTCCCTGCAAAAATTATTCCTTTTGCCGCTTTGGTGAACCTTCTCTTTTCGCGAAAACCCTACAATGCAGTTCGTTTTATCGATGGGAATTTTAGTGAAGCATTGGCAGAATTGTTATCTGAAAACGAATTTGACATTGTCCAATTGGAGGGACTTTATGTTTGTCCGTACATTCCGGTAATACGAAAGCATACCAACGCAACGGTGGTTTATCGTGCACATAATGTTGAGTTTGAGATTTGGGAAAGGGCAGCAGAACTATCAAGAGGTTTAAAAAAGTTATACCTGCAAAATCTCTCAAAAAGGATTAAAAGATTTGAAGCGGATTTATTAAATACATACGATCTCTTAGTTCCGATTACTTCCCGTGATGGAGATATCCTGCATTCGTTGGGAAACAAAAAAGATAAACAGGTTTCTCAAACCGGTGTTGATTTGTCGGCTGTTATTCCGGATAAAACCAATATTGAATATCCGTCGCTTTTTCATATCGGATCGTTGGATTGGGCACCCAACCAGGAAGGTATTTTGTGGTTTCTTGAAAACTGCTGGACACGGATTCGTCAGAAATATCCTGATTTGTGTTTTCACATAGCCGGAAGAAATGCACCGCAGTGGTTAATCGACAAATTAAATGTTGATGGTGTTATTTTTGAAGGAGAAGTTCCCGATGCGTACCAATTTATGAATTCGAAAGCTGTTATGATTGTTCCGTTGTTTTCGGGAAGCGGTATGCGTATAAAAATTATTGAAGGAATGGCGTTGGGGAAAAGTATTGTGACGACATCCATCGGTGCCGAAGGAATTGATGTTACCGATGGTGAGAATGTTATTATCACTAACGATGCAACCGGTTTTGTTGATGCTGTTTTCAGTTTGCTTGAAGATCATGACCAATTTGAGCGTATTGGAAGAAATGCCACTCTTTTTATCCAACAGAATTTTGATAATTTAGCAATATCGAAAAAGCTAATCGGATTTTACAAACAATACACTAAATGATCTTAAGCGTATTATTCTGGGTGTTTTTGCTCATACTGTTCTATACCTATGTAGGGTATGCGCTTGTATTGTGGTTGTTGGTGGGCCTGAAAAAGGTGCTCGGCCGTCGCAAGATCTCATTGGAAAGCAATGACTACGAGCCTGAAGTTTGTTTGTTCGTAACGGCATATAACGAGAAGGACTGCATTAAGCAGAAAGTAAACAACGCTCTTTCGTTGGATTATCCCAAAGAAAAAATACAATATGTGTGGGTTACCGATGGGTCGGATGACGGAAGCCCGGAAATTTTACAACAAGTTAATGGGCTGGAAGTATATCATCAGCCGGAGCGACGAGGGAAAATGCATGCCATGAACCGGGGGATGAAATTTGTAAAAACACCTGTCGTGATCTTTTCCGACTCGAACACGGTTCTTGGAAAACAATCAATTCGAGAGATTGTAAAGTGTTTTGGTAATCCGAAAGTTGGTTGTGTGGCAGGGGAGAAGCGCATTGTCCAGAATGAGGAAGAAGCTGCTGCAGGTGCAGGTGAAGGTTTGTACTGGAAAATGGAATCGTGGATTAAACGTAAAGACTGGGAGTTGAATTCGGCAGTTGGCGCTGTTGGTGAACTGTTCGCCATACGAACCGAACTTTTTGAGGAGGTGGAAACCGATACTTTGCTCGATGATTTTATTATCTCGATGCGTATTGCCCAACGCGGATATAAAATTGCGTATGCTCCAAGTGCTTATGCCGAGGAAACAGCTTCGTTAAATGTAAAAGAAGAATTGAAACGTAAAGCACGAATTGCTGCCGGTGGAATTCAAACAATTATAAGATTAAAAGGATTACTCAATCCATTTAAAAATGGCATTTTGAGCTGGCAGTATTTTTCGCACAAAGTTTTGCGCTGGGCATTTGCTCCGCCGTCCCTCTTCCTTTTATTTATTATAAACCTGTTGCTAGTGGTAAGCACCAATAATTGGAGTGTGGGCAATTTTTATGCAATGGCTCTGTATCTGCAGGTGTTGTTATATACGACTGCTGCGTTTGGCTGGTATTTCGAAAACAAAAAGGTGCGGATGAAGGCACTTTTTGTACCGTACTATTTTGTAATGATCAATTATGCCTCCATTCTTGGGATTATTCGTTATGTAAAAGGCCGTCAGTCGGTGAACTGGGAAAAATCAAAAAGGGCAGGGTAGTTTTATTGAATTATGAATGTTGAATGATGATTGAAGAATAAAGAGGTACATTACACTCGAATTATTTGTGCTTTCCTAAAAATCGAAGTTCGCAAATCGTTAATCGAAGTTCATCATTCTCGGCCGGCTTTTAGATTATAGAATAGTAGAGATTATTCATTACCTGTCTATTTTTAAATACCAGTGGCTTATTTCTTTTTGTTCTCCTCCCAAAAGCGTTTCTCAATAAGTTCGCTTCGTTTAATGGTTCTTCGTATCCATTCCATCTTCAGCTCGTTCTTTTCTGCAGGACTTAATTGCCAGTTCAGGTCTTTACTATCTCGCATTTTCATCGTAAGATGGTGCAATATGATAGCTGCAGAAACAGAAATATTGAAGCTTTCGGTAAAACCATACATCGGAATTTTTAGAAATTCATCGGCTTCCTGCATAATTGTTTCTGTTATTCCCGGTAGTTCCGATCCGAAAACCAGCGCCGTTTTTCCTTTCGTTATATCAAAATCCTGTAATTCGAGGTCGTTGTTGTGCGGAGTAGTGGCCACAATCCGGTAACCTTGCTTTTTTAGGGTTTGTATTGCATCGAGAGCGTTATTTTCTTTGCTATTGTATTTATGTAACGACAACCATTTTGAGGCTCCCATGGCAATTTCGCGGTTAACCTGAAATTCGTTGCGGTCTTCTATAATATGTACATCCTGAATACCAAAACAGTCGCAGGTGCGCAAAACTGCACTTGCATTTTGTTTCTGAAAAATGTCTTCCAAAACAACTGTAAGGTGTCTGGTACGCTTATTTATTACTTTTTCAAAAAGTTCCTGTCGTTGTGGTGTAAGATAGCTTAAAAGGTATTCAAGAAGTTTATTGTCCATCTTTATTCAAGTTTGATGTCGTTAAAAGAAAAAGGGAAGCATTGGGCTTCCCTTTATTCAGTTTTTTTACCTACTCGTATTTCGTTACGATACAGCGTCTGCTAATTCAGCACCAGCTTTAAATTTAACTACTTTTTTAGCTGGGATTGTAATTTCTTTTCCTGTTTGAGGATTTCTACCAGTTCTGGCACCACGTTCTGAAACAGAGAAAGAGCCGAATCCAATAAGTGCAACACGGTCTCCAGCTTTAAGAGCGTCTGTAGTAGCACCTACAAATGCATCAAGAGCTTTTTTAGCATCAGCTTTAGAAAGGCCAGCTTTTTCGGCCATCGCATCAAGTAATTGAGCTTTGTTCATAAGGCAAAATTTTAAATAATTAATTAAGTGATTGAAAATAAATAACTTAGTTCTATGTACTTTGTCTCGAATATTCAGAATCTATATACTTTTTCAAGGGTTAAAATTCGTCAAACATTCAGTAAAATCAAGCGTTTCAGAGAACTTTTTTAAGTTTTAGCTAAATTCATAAATATGTTTTAAAAAACCAAACCGTAGCACCCTTTTTTTTTAAGTAATTTCTGAAATTTTTGTCAAAAAGTGTTTTGTACTTTAAAAAATTAATCTACTTTTGCACCGCATCTGGAGAGATGGCAGAGTGGTCGAATGCGGCGGTCTTGAAAACCGTTGTACCGCGAGGTACCGGGGGTTCGAATCCCTCTCTCTCCGCCAAAATCCATCAGAGTTTTCTGATGGATTTTTT
>NZ_JBFHGM010000292.1:0-6156 GCF_041583095.1 Draconibacterium sp. | reverse complement strand
TAAAGACTACACCAACGTAGAGTTCGAGGATATTTAAGCCATAAGTTTTTACCCCAACTCGCTTAATTCCAGCCAACGTAATTCTTTTTCGTCGAGCTGCGATTTCATGTCGTCTAATTGCAACGATTTTTCGTATAATTCATCGTGGTTAAGATTACCTGAATTGAGTAATTCTTCCAATTCGCCTATTTGCTCTTCCAGTTCCGGAATTTCGTTTTCCAGCTGCTCAAACTCACGTTTTTCCTTAAACGATAATTTCTTTTTTGTTTGCGGTTGAGAAGGTTTTGCCGCAGCTTCCGATTTTGCTTTTGCTTCGGCTTTCTTTTTGGCTTCTACTTTTGCCTTTTGTTGCTCCTCTTCTTCCACTTTGTTACGATAAACGGTATAATTACCCGGGAAGTCAGTAATTACTCCTTCGCCTTCAAAAACAAAAAGGTGATCCACAATTTTATCCATAAAGAAGCGATCGTGTGAAACCACTACCACACAACCCGCAAACGACTGAAGGTAATCTTCCAACACGTTCAGTGTCATAATATCCAGGTCGTTGGTTGGCTCATCAAGAATCAGGAAATTCGGATTTTGCATCAGCACCGTGCACAAATACAAGCGACGTTGCTCGCCACCACTCAACTTTTCAATGTAATTGTATTGTGTTTCGGGCGGAAAAAGAAAATGTGTCAGCATTTGTGTGGCGCTCATTTTCGTTCCATCCTCAAAATGAATGAACTCGGCAATTTTCTGCACCGCTTCAATTACTTTTTCCTGCGGATCGAAAGCAATTCCTTCCTGACGGTAGTAGCCAAATTTTATCGTCTGACCAATTTCAATGGAACCCGAATCGGGTGTTAATGATTGGGTTAACAGGTTCAGAAAAGTTGATTTTCCGGTACCGTTTTTACCCACAATTCCAACCTTCTCGAAACGTTGAAATTTATACGAAAAATCCTCGATCAGTTTAACACCGGGAAATGATTTTGAAACATGCTCCAACTCGACAATCTTTTTACCCAAACGTGCCGATTTCACGCTCATTTCCACTTTATCTTCGCGAATATTCTGTGAGGCTTTTTCTTTTAGGTCCTGAAAGGCATCAACACGGTATTTTGCTTTGTGGCTGCGTGCTTTAGGCATGCGGCGCATCCACTCAATTTCGGTGCGCATTAGGTTTTTGGCTTTGGAAATGCTGGCCTGTTGCATGGCAATACGTTCGTCGCGCTTTTCTAAAAAGTACGAGTAATTGCCCTGGTAACGGTAAATCTGGTTGTCCTCCATTTCGATGATCTCGTTACAGACACGATCAAGAAAATAGCGGTCGTGGGTTACCATCAACAAAGTCGATTTTGTTTTTCCGAGATAAGCTTCCAGCCATTCAATCATTTCCAGATCAAGGTGGTTGGTAGGCTCGTCAAGAATCAGCAAGTCGGGTTGGTTGATCAGCACTTTTGCCAGTGCCAGTCGTTTTTGCTGCCCTCCGGAAAGTTCTGCAACTTTTTGCTCCAGGAAATTGATCTTCAGCTCTGTCAGGATCTGCTTAATTTCCACTTCAATGGCCCATGCATTCAGCTCGTCCATTTTGGCCGAAATAGCAGTAATCTCATCCTGTTTGTTGTGGGCCACGGCCAGCTCGAAAGCTTTTACCGTTTTTATCTTTTCGTTGTCGCTTTCAAAAACCTCTTCAATAACCGTGTTAGTTGGATTCAAGTCAGGTATCTGCTCGAAGTAGCCCATTTTAACATCGTTAGTGAGTGTGATCACTCCCTCGTCAGGCGATTCTTTTCCGGCCAGAAGATCGAGCAGGGAAGATTTTCCTGTTCCGTTTTTTGCAATAAGCGCAACTTTTGCTCCTTCAAAAACAGTGAAGGAAATATTTTCGAAAAGCATTAACTCTCCCCAACGTTTCGAGAGGTTTTCAGCTTGTAAAAATGGTTTCATGATTTACGATTTGTTTTGCGAAGAATCGTCTTTTTGTTCTTCTTGTATGGCCACGCTGTCTTTGTAATCAAACAACATATTCAGGAAAGTAGGAATGTTTTTGGCTGTGGCACTGTTTGGCGAATTGCTCAAAATTGCAATACCGATATCTTCCTGGTCGCAAATGGCAATTTCAGCTTTATAACCCAAAACATATCCTCCGTGATAGGCAATTTCGCGACCTTTGTAATCTACAATTCTCCAGCCGATGCCATAACGTTTTGATTTTACATCGTGGCCCCAGCTTCTGAAATAGGAGCGGTTTAATGGCGAATTTACCTGAGGAGTAAAAACAGTTTGACGTGCTTTTGTATCGAATAGCTCCGAATTGTCGTCGGTTAAAGTGCACAAAAATTGGCCAAGATCCGAAATACTGGCGTTAACACCGGCTGCCGGAGCAGTTGTGTAATAACGGTCGTTAAGACGCATTGGACTGTAATGATTGTGCCCGCGATTGTAATGCGGATAGGCTTTGTTATTGTTGTTTTTAAAATCTTCAAAATTCACCGAAGCATCGGCCATCCCAAACGGTTGAAACAGTTTTTCTTTAATCACCGACTCAAAAGTTTTCTGTGTTTTTGCACAGGTAATCGGATCGTAAATACTGTAAACCACATTTTGGTAGCCATAATTTTGCCCGGGAGCAGCAGTCAAATCCACCTGGTCTAAGCGCTCAATAATCTTTTCCAGCGGAACTTTGTCTTCTACCATTAAATCGTATGCGTGTGGAATCAAACCCGAGGTGTGGCTCAGTAAATGACGAACGGTAAGTTGGTTCGTGTATTCCGGATTTTTTAGTTTAAAATCGGGGAGGTAGTCAACAATGCGGTCGTCGAGTTTTACAATATTTTCTTCATCAAGAATTCCTGCTAAAACTCCGGTTACCGATTTTGAAACCGAAGCCAGGCGAAAAACAGTATTTTCGTTCACCGGATTTTTCTCTCCGGCTTTTCGAACGCCAAAACATTTCACCAGCGCAATTTTTCCTTTGTAGGTAATTACTGCTGCCGCTCCAACAGTTCCCGATTCTTTTAAATTTTGTTCGAGTAAACTATCGAAAAGTGTAACTGTATTCTCAATTTCAACAATAGGATTATACTCGGGCTCCACAATGGCAACCTCCTGCGTGGCTTGTCCTTCTGCCTTTTCTGTTCCTACAAACGATTGTAATTTGAAAGCCAGAATTGCCAACCCTACTATCACCACAACAACGTAAATTCTTCTCTTCACAACGATTCCTCCTTCACAATTTCAACAAAAATAGAATTTATCTGCTTGATTTTTAGGTGAAGTGGAATTTTCTGGGCATTTTTTATTCACTGCTTAGTATTAATAACCATTGAAACGGAAAAAGCCGGCATGAACCGGCTTTTTATTTTGCTGTTTAATTATTACTTAAAACCATTTCTTGTAAGGAGGAGAAACGATGCTTAAGCAATTCATTAAATAGGACTGCACAGTTTTATTTTTGTTACACGATTTGAGAAAAAAAATCATTTATTTTTGAAAAAAAATAGAAAATGAGAAAAAAAGAACTCTTTGAATACATAATAGATTATTTTGAAAAATCAATGCCAATTGCCGAAACAGAGCTCGATTACGGGAATCCGTTTGAGTTGATTGTTGCAGTAATTTTATCGGCTCAATGCACGGATAAACGGGTGAATCAAATTACTCCCGAGTTATTGAAACGTTTTCCGACACCCTACAAAATGGCAGAAGTGGAGCCGGCAGAAGTTTTTGATTACATAAGAAGCTGCTCGTATCCGAATAATAAGGCGAAACACCTGGTTGGGATGGCGCAAAAACTTATTGAGTTGTTTGATGGAGAAGTTCCGAGCGATGTTGACGACCTGCAAAAACTTCCCGGTGTTGGCCGAAAAACGGCAAATGTAATTGCATCTGTCGTTTATAATAAACCGGCGCTGGCTGTTGATACCCATGTTTTTAGGGTTGCAGCTCGTATTGGATTAAGCACTAATGCAAAAACACCTTTGGCGACCGAGATGCAGTTAATGAAATACATTCCTGAAGAACTGGTGCCCAAAGCTCACCACTGGCTGATTCTGCACGGACGTTACACATGTTTGGCCCGTAAACCCAAGTGTGAGAAATGCGGATTAACCGAAGTGTGTAAGTTTTATAAAAAGGAAGTGCAGAAGTAATTTTTACGTATTCGATTCTAACTTTTTAGCAGTTTCCTGAATTATCTTCCAGGCATTTTTAACGTGCTTTTCTTCGATGTGCGTTTGCCCGATATTTAAGCGTAGTACGACTTGCCCGTTTAATTTCGTATGGGTGAAAAAGATCTTTCCGGCTTCATTGATGGTGTTCATCAGTTTCAGGTTGAACGCATCGTCCGATTTGTGGCGGAAGCAAACCATATTCATTGTTGTCGGAACAACTATTTCAAAGTTTTCCGAATCTTTTACCCAGTTTTCAAATTCGTTGGCCAATCGAACATGTTCTCGAATAAGATACTGAAGTCCTTCAACGCCGTAGTGGCGGATTACAAACCACAGTTTTAGTGCTCTGAAACGTCGGCCCAACTGAATATGCCAGTCGCGGTAATCAAACACTTCGCCCGATTCTGTGGCTTTGTTCCGCAAATATTCCGGAAGAATGGAAAAAGTATTGATTAGTTCATTTCGGTTGGCTACCCAAAAAACATTACAGTCGAAATTCGTAAACATCCATTTGTGCGGATTAAAACTGTAGCTGTCGGCCAATTCAACGCCGTTTGCTAAATGTCGGAATTCCGGACAAAGCATGGCTGTTCCCAGAGATGCAGCATCAATATGGAACCAACAAATTTCCTGTTTGCATATCTTTCCAATTTCCGGCAGTGGATCGATTGCAGTTGATGAGGTTGTCCCAATAGTTCCGCAAACAAAAAATGGAATTAATCCGTTGGCGCGGTCTTGTTGTATTTGTTGCTCGAGCAGGTCGATCCGCATCGAGCAGTTCTCATCAACGTCGATCAGTCTCAAATTTGCCCGCCCGATTCCTGCGATTTTAATTCCTTTTTCTACCGATGAGTGCGTTTGCGACGAGACGTAAGCCACCAGCTTTGTATCCAGTCCATCTTCGTTTGTTTTAAAGCCTGTGACTCTTTCACGTGCTGCGATAATTGCCGTTAAAGCTGCTGTTGATGCGGTATCCTGAATAACACCACCACCAGACGAGGTTGACCGAAATTGTTCGGGCATGTTCATCATATCGGCCAGCCAGTCGAGCACCCGGGTTTCCACTTCGGTTGCTGCCGGACTGGTTGCCCATAACATTCCCTGAACGCCAAGTCCAGAAGACACTAAATCTCCTAAAATTGAGGGAAAAGAAGTGTTGGCATTAAAATAAGCAAAAAAGTTGGGCGATTGCCAGTGTGTAATTCCCGGCATAATCTTTTCATCCAGATCTTTAATCATATCATCAATACTTTCACCTTGCAGTGGTGCTGCCTCCGGTAATGAGTTAATAATGTCGCCGGGTTTTACTTGCGAAAGTACCGGATAATCTTCGATCTGTTCGTAATAATCAGCAATCCAGTCGATAATTTTTTTGCCTTCTTCCCGAAACTGCTCCGGGCTCATATGGTAGTTAAGTTTTTCCAATTTTTTGTGGTTTAGTTTTGCAAATAAGCTGAAATATTAATATCTGACTTCAAAGTCGGTATACGTTTCAATAGCCTGAAGTTCGGCATGGTGAACACTTTTTACAAGCGAGAGGGGAGGACCAACCCAGAGGTAATCGATCAATGTTTTAACAGCTGGTTCGGGGCCTTGTGCCACAACCATCACTCCACCATCGAACGTATTGCGCACCCAGCCGGTAACATTTAGTAATTTGGCCTGTTGCTGCACGTAATAGCGAAAACCTACTCCCTGAACTCTTCCAGTAACTCTTATTTCGTATTGAACCATATTTTTACATTCAAGTGAATGTAAAAATAATAAAATTGATTACTTAAGCTTGTACCAAATAATCAGTCAATTCTTTTTTGGTCGCTTTGTATTTGATGGTTAAAGAGGAATCGGCTGTTTGCAGTTGATTGACAATTTGTGAAACCTGGTTCAATACATCCACACAACCATCGTAGGCGCGATTGATTTTGCTCTGCACAACCCAGTCCGTAATAAGGTTGTCAAAAAAGTAATCGGCAAATGTTGTCAGGCCGTCCAGCTG
>NZ_JBFHGM010000291.1:0-6200 GCF_041583095.1 Draconibacterium sp. | reverse complement strand
ACATAACCTCCTGCGATACTTCCAACAGCAGCGCCAACGTATGGAACCCACAAGAATAAAGCGACTTCTTTTACATTAAAGCCATAGGTATCGAAAAGATATATCGGCATCCAGGTTACAAACAACCACCAAATAGGCTCAAGGAAAAAACGTCCTACAACTATCGACCACGATTCTTTGTGTGAAAGAATTTCTTTTAAACTCAATCCTTTTGTTGTATCATCAGCTTTTTGATCAGCTTTACTCTGCCCTGCAAGAATGTATTGTCTTTCATGTTCTGTTACCCAAGGGTGTTTCTTTAAACTTGTTTTGTTGATGATCAGCCATGGAATAATCCAGATTAATCCAAACGATCCTACCACCATGAAAGTGGTTCTCCAACCGTATGCTACAAACAAAAATCCAATAATCAAGGGAGCAATTACAGAACCGATTGATGCTCCGGCATTAAAAAGCCCCTGTGCAATAGCTCTTTCTTTTATCGGAAACCATTCGGCATTACTTTTTACAGCTCCCGGCCAGTTACCGGCTTCGGAAATACCCAATGTAGTTCTAAGAATACTTAAAGACAAAACTCCGCGTGCCATTGAATGCATAAATGAAGAAAGTCCCCAAATACCGATACTTAAGACATATCCGATACGTGTACCCACCTTATCGAATATTTTGCCTGAGAACAATTGGCCCAGTGCGTATGCAACCATAAATACATTAGAAATTAATGCATAATCGTTTTTGGTTAAACCCAACGATTGAGCAATAGATCCGCTGATATCTGCTCCACCCCACATGATACTCAGGGCACTTCTGTCGATATAATTAATAACGGTGGCTAAAAAGATTAAGCCAATTATCCACCATCTGAATCCTTTAATTTTCATAGCTACTATTTTTTATCTCCGAAATACGAAACACCACTTCCATCAAGGAAATCTTCGCGCACCGGACTAAATACATCGATTAAAATACCGGCTTCCAAACACACTGCACTGTGTAATAAGTTTGGAGCAATGTAAACTCCCTCTCCGGCTTCAATAATACTTTTTTCGCCATCAATAACGAATTCGAATTTACCTGCAGCACAATAGGTTGCCTGTGTATGAAAGTGCTGATGCGGAGCACCTTCTGCCCCCTTTGCAAACTTTACTTTCACCATCATAATCTGGTTATCCCAGCCTTGAAACTGACGAGATACACCGCCACCAAGATCTTCCCAATTCTCACTGTTCTTAATAAATTTTTCGCTTGCCATAATCGTCTATTTTAATTTGTTATTACTTTATAATTTCCTTCCCAATCTATCGTATTTCCTTCTACCTGAATGGTGTTTTTGCTCTCGTTTCCAAAATTTAGATCAAGCAGAAGTTGTATTTTTTTGTCATTCTTCAAGTGTAAAATCAAGGCCACTTTTTCGTCATCGCCTTCTATCAACTGAAGTTCTTTTACAGATCCTTCAGAATTCAGCACGGCTTCACTGGCCGGATTGTAATTCCCGTGCATTTCGTAAACGGTAAGCAGTTTTTTGTCTTTCGAATTCGGGAACCTAAACAACATTCCCATTTGGTTACGGAGGTTATAATTCGGATCATTTGCACCAAGTCGTGTTACAAAAAATTCAGTTTTTGAATTGGCCAAAGTTGAAACGGTATAAAATCCGGTTTCTTTCATCCACGAAATACTGGCTGTATGAGGTAGATTTTCAACAATTGCATCCACAATTAAATGCTGATAACCATGATCTTTACCCAAAATCTCATATTGATTTAATCTTGAATACCCGAAATTAGCATCAATGATCTGTCCGTTGAAATAAACCGGAAGATCGAGCTGGCTGCTTTCTTGGTTTTTAATGTTGAATAAATCAATTAAGTACGTTCTGCCTTCTACTTCCAGCAATGCCAGAACACGGTTTAAAGAAGCGCCTTCATAACAATTTTCGTCGATAGCCGATACAATTTGTACTGTCGGATTATCAAGGTCGGCAAAAAGCAATTCAGGACTGCTTTCCTCTGCTCTTCCTAATTTTCCATTAAAGTTTGATCGCTCATTAATAACCAATGTATTATGTGCTATCGTCTGATTTCCCCAGGTCTTATTTTCAGGCAGATAACGCCCACCTTCTTTTGCTGCAACATTCAGAAAACGAGCTGCGCCATAATCGGGTATTATTTCCTGTCCTTTGTCGTACAGGTTTATTCCAAGACGATCGAAATGCCCGTGTCCCATTCCCTGCGAAGAGAATTTAAACAACACTGATGTCTGATTCTCACTTTCGCCTAAACGAAGTAAAGCCAAACCACCTTTATCGCCATTGGCCCCATCACGTATAATCATTGACTTGCGCTCAAATTTTTGCGTTTTACCTTCGGCAATGGCTTTGGCTACAGCCAAACCCTGGGCACTTAACATTACTTTACCGTGGTGTTCAGCCACATCGAGCAGTGTTGGGTTTTCTGTGAGCTTATAAACAATATCGGTTCCGAATACCAATTCCGGGGTCAGCCACGATTTTTCCTTAATTGCATCGTTTATAGGGTAAAATCGTCCATCGGAATTTGTTAATTGTAGAACAGTAGTAACGGCTTTTGGCAGTACACCGTTTTTATATTCAAATATTTTTAATTCAGGAAGATTATTGTCCAACGCCTGCGCAAAAACAATAAATGGCAATAATGCATAACGCTGGTAATATGGTCCTTCTGCATAGTATCCATCGGGCGAAAACAGCTCATCAATTTGTTTGAAGAAACCACCTGAGCCATCCAGTTTTGTACTGTACAATGCCTTTTGTACCAATACGGAATCTCCCAAAACCATTCCGGTCATACCTACTCCGGCAACTGCCCAGGTTCCGTGGTTGTGTACTCGATCGAACGAATATTTATCTTCCACGGTAAAAAACTCAACAACTTTTTTGAAGAGATTTTCTTCAATATTTTCCCGTTCTTCTACTGATAAAAACTCATGAATACAATCGTAAGCCTGAATGGAATAAACCAGCCAAACTGACTCGTTTAATCCCTGCCAAAACAATTTCCCAGGAGACTGGTTTTTCTTAATTGGGTGAATGCCCAGGGTTGGATAAAGCTTTGCATACTCGCTCAGCATATCGCGCACGAACACAGCATATTTTTCATCGCCACTTAGCTGATATGCCAGTCCGGCATTATACATTTCAATGTAATTCCTTTTATGCTTTTCGTGGGTATAACCGCCGCCCGGATCTTTTGGGAATGGCACTACAATTCCGGCCTCTATTGCTTTATCCGCAATTTCTTTTGCATCTTCAAAAGATGATTTTAATAGTGGGTATTTCTGTAAGCCATCAATAATTACAGGTACTGATGCTTTCTGTAGAATCAATTTTGGGAAACCACTATCACCTTCAATTACAGTCTCTTTTTCATTATTACAGGAAAAAAGAAGGATAGTAGCAACGAGTAACAAGTATGTACTAATTCTATTCATGTTTAGTTATTATGTGTCAGATTTTTCAATGTATAATCGTTTGAATTTGATTCGATATTCGCTTTCGGATGAATATTTATATTTGAGATACTCGTGATAGGTTCTCCATTAGTTAGGTGAAGTATAAACGGGGCACTGTTCTTAAAATCAGAATCGGAAATATCAGCCACCTGAACTCCATGAATGTAAATACTTCCCTTCACATCATTGCGTTTATCCCATCCGCAGTTTGTAATGTTACAATCCTTAAATATTAACGTTGGGCCAAACGTACTTTCATCGGTACCTCCACGACGAAGGTTCAAAACTGTTTTTCCAACTTTCTCAAAGGTATTGTTTTCGTAAATAACATATTCGGCACTGTACGCGCCAATATCATCGTTTTCTTTATTTAGCGAAGCTACACTTCCTGTTATGTTTTTGAATGCACAATTACGGATAACCACCGAATCAGCAAAGGTATTTTTTGCCACCCTGATGAAATCGAAAGAATGGTTTACTACCAAATCCTCAACGGTACAATCTTCCACAATTAATTTATAGTTGCGGTTCATCGAGTGCCGACTTGTTCCAATAATACAGTTTCCGGCCATATCAGGCGACAATGCACCACTCATATTCAATCCCTGCAACTTTAATGCCCCCAGGTTTTGAATCACAAACATATCGTTCTTCTCGGTAAACAGAGTTGCTTTACCATTATGTGCAGCCTTTATAGTTAAGGGATGAGCGACAAATATGTTTTTACTGTTGATATATTCGCCATCTTTCAAAACCAGAATATCTCCCGATTTTGAATTTCGCACAGCATTAAACAAGGTGTTTGAACCATGTTCCACCATTGTTTCGTGACCAATACCGAAACGAAGTTTCTCATCGGTTAACACATACCAGTTTACACCGGTATTTTCTTTTGTTGCAACAGGCTTTTCTAACGAACACCCTGCACTTTTAATTAAAGGAGAAACCGGAACCGGCAGGCCATTGTTATTTTCAACCAAATTCATCTCAACCACATCAATGTCAATGCCTGCCGGCGGTTCCACTCCTTCACTTAAATAGTTATTCGCAAAATAAATCCCACTAATATCGTCGTAAACGGTAAAAAGTTTTTTGTTTGCATCATTATAAAAAACGTTATTCTCCACTTTGGTGTTAACCGGAATTGCCGAACGTTCTTCGTCGCTACCGGCACAAAGTTGTACATGGTTACAATTCACAAAAGTATTATTCGAAAACACACCACCGTCAACCTGAACGTAGCGATTGGGCGCCGAATTGGGTACGCCGTTCATGATAACCATTGCACCACGGAAACGGTAGCCTGTTAAACCTGAGAAATAATTATTTATCGCTTTGTTTCGTTCGTTTATAATCCGAATACCTCCGGTGTGCTCTTTCCCATTGCCAAAAAAGAAATTTCCTTCTGAAACGTTGTCGTTTCCATGGCGATAAGTTAAAGTGCCTCTACACTCAAAAAAGGTATTGTCTTTAAAAACATTCCCACAACTTTTATTTGAAATGATTTCGTGTTCGCCATCGCAACGATCAAAATAATTGGCTTCAACGGTAGTTCCTGAATGAGCCAGTGAAAAATGACTTGTTCCTAAACGTATGGTTTCTCCACCGTTGTTCCCGTAATTCTGACGAAAGCCAAAATAGTTGTGATCGATTAGATGATTGTTATCATGACAGGCTTCATCAACCATACGAATGGTCATGGTTACACCTCTTCCACGCTTATCGTTAAGGACACAATGATCTACCCGATTGTTTTTACCATAAACAGCTACCCATGTTTCAGAAACAAGACGCTCAGGATTGTTAAAGTTATCGATTACCACTTCAGTTAAACGGCAATGATTACCATAAACACCTTTTCTCTCCCGGAAAGCAATTACCTCGTTACTTGGCGTGTACCCGTTTTTAAAAACCAAACCCGATACTTCAACATACTCGCCCGAAATCCTCAAATTAGACAAACCCGAGAAAATAACTTTCCCTTTATCTTCGGCAGTTACAATAATCGGATTTTCGGCTGTTCCTTTTGCATTTACAAGTAATTCTGCATCTTCCCAAATACCGTTTGCCAAGACAATTTTGTCGCCCGGAACGGCATTGTTCATCGCCTCGGTAAATTCACCAACTGTATTTACGATATTCCCTTCAGGCTGTTCGCAACTTTGAAATGTAATAGCAAACATTCCCACAATAAAAAGGAGTACGTATATTATTGATTTTGATTGATTCATTCCTTTTAATCTTATTGAATTAGCTTAGAAATAATTTAAAACGGCAGCAGCACCATTGTACGATATGATTAGTGAAAAAACCAGTGCCAAAACAAGGCCGGCATTAACAAAAGCACCTATTTTATAGGTACCCATTCGTTTTTTATTATTGGCAAGAATAATGATTCCGACAATTACCAATGGCAGTACAAATACATTAAAAACCTGGGTTAGAATTTGGGCTTGTATTGGATTTTCTCCGGCAATGGGTACCCATAAAGCAACCAAAGCAGCAAGCGCTGTAACAATTTTAAATTGTTTTGAATTCGTATCCAATTTCCCTTCCTGGTAATCCGCCAATAGCAATGGCGCAATCATCAAACACGGGAAAATAGATGAAAGTCCTGCACTAAGTGTTCCGAAAACAAAAATGGTAAGAGCAAACCGTCCGGCAATGGGCTCAAGCGTATTTACCATATCGAGTACCTTGGTTACTACTTT
>NZ_JBFHGM010000290.1:0-6216 GCF_041583095.1 Draconibacterium sp. | reverse complement strand
TTTCCGGTGAAGGTGTTTCCGGGCTTTATTTCGATCCGTCAGTGGCCGGAGCTGGAACACATACCTTAACTTACACCATAAACGAAAATGAATGTACAGGTGAAATTGAATTTCAGGTAGTCGTGGATTCTATCATTCAGCCCCAAATATTAAATGACAAGCTTACTTTCTGCGAAGACCAACAAGCCGTTTTAATCGAGGCAGTTCCCGAAGGTGGAATCCTTTCCGGTGAAGGTGTTTCCGGGCTTTATTTCGATCCGTCAGTGGCCGGAGCAGGAACACATACTTTAACTTACACCGTTAGCGAAAATGAATGTATTGGAGAAACCGATTTTCAGATTATTGTATACGAAAAACCGGAAGTTGATTTGGGCCCCGATCAGATTTTAGGAATTGAAGATTCCATATCACTCCACATTCCAAACACGGATTGTTCGATTGTTTGGTGCGATGGATCAACCGAAGCTAAAATTACCATTCTCGCGAGCGAACTCGGTCTGGGTACCCATCCGCTTTGGGTAGACATATTAAATGACAGCTATTGTTTTTCGTCGGACACCATATTTGTCACTGTTCAAAATTTAAATGCTGTTTTTGAGCAGGAAAATAACAATGAAATTATAATCTACCCAAATCCTGCAAACAAAGGATTTACTGTACAATTGAATCAAAACGAATTAATTGAAGAGCTGTATGTATTTGCGTCAACCGGGAAAATGATACTGAAAAGGCAAGCGTCCACAACATCCTACTTCGATATTTCATTTCTCTCATCCGGGGTGTATTTCATAAAAGTTGAAACAAACCTGCGAACGGCACAAATATGCCTTGTAAAACTGTTATGAGCCATGAACAAGATTAAAATACAAAAAAGACAAAAAGATTATCCAGCCTAAATTTACATTGCGGCTGCAGATGATATCATCTAAAAATACATGTCATGAAAACAAAACATCACCTGAGGGCTTTTGTGCGCGACCTAAATAATAGAGACATTGATTATCAGCCACGAATATTGACCACCGATCAGTTTAACGACATTATAAATAAATAATAATGGTTTTTTGAATAAATGAAGATCCCCTTGCTTTAAAAACTAATACGGAGCGTTATTCCGGTTGGGTAACTTTGTGGATGCGAACAATAGAATCCGCCAGGAATAACCTCCAACTGAAAGGAATCGGAGAATTGAACTTTACGAATTCTATCGATACGTGATATACCGGTCATGTACATCGTAAATCCAATTATGGTGGCTGCTACTCCACCGGTCATCAAAGTAGCCGCTGTTACACACAATACACTTGTTTCTCCCGACGAACAGTCATCATTTAGTGCAGCTCCGCCCAAAATTCCTAATAATCCTGCTGCTGCTCCTGAAATTGCCATAGTTTCGCCCATTCGTTCCAGGTTTATTGCTTTTTGATAGTACAGATTAAGTTCCTCACTCGAAGCCCGTTGCAGATTTCTTATAGAGTAAGTTCCTTGTGCATTACCGGCAACAACCAGCAACAGAAAAAATAATCCGGTGATTAAATACTTTTTTATAGCCGTTCACTTTTGGTTTACAAACAAGTTACAAATAACATACTGATATTCAACAATTATAGAAAATAACACCCTGTTAACAAACCTTCATTTTATAAATATGTTATTGATTAAGAATACAATAACTGAATAAACGGTTAAAACAACTAATTGCTGAGAATTATGAAACAACTTGCATTAACTTTTCTGATCGTACTTATTTCAATAACAAGCTGGTCAAAAGACAAAAAGGCTCCGTTGATTGGAGATAAAGCACCTTCATTTACCGAAAAAACAACAAACGGAATATTGAACTTTCCCGAGGATTTTGGTACCAACTGGAAAATATTATTCAGCCATCCGCTGGATTTTACGGCTGTTTGTACTTCAGAGTTGTGCGGTCTTGCCCGTAACCAGGAAAAGCTGAATGCATTGGGTGTAAAAGTAGCCGTTGTTTCAATTGATGAAATCGACAGACATTTATTGTGGAAAGAATTTATGGAAAGGGTGCTAAAGGATGAAGGCACAAATACTAAAATCGAATACCCTATTGTAGCTGATCTTTCGGGAGAAGTATCGAAAAAATACGGCATGTTGCATCATTCGGTAAACGACAAAAGGGATGTTAGAGGTGTATTTATTATTGACCCGGACAATATCATTCAGGCCATTTCATTTTACCCGATGAATGTGGGACGAAATATGGATGAAATACTGCGAACAGTTGAAGCATTGCAACTTACACAAAAAGAGAATGTGCTAACACCAATGGATTGGCAACCAGGCGACGATGTTCTTGTTCCTCATAAACCATATACATCCGACGAGTTGGAGCAAAATCCGGAACTAAAGGGCCAGTATTACCAAAAAGGCGAATACATGTGGTTCAAAAGAATGAAGAAATAATAACTGAATGAGTTGTCGAAGACAGTCTAGTGCTTATAATAAACCCCGGTCGACTTTCGGCTAAACAGGTCTTGGCCTTTACCAAGGCACTCGAGATTCGGAATTTCATCCATATAGCTCAAATCATAGTTTCTACTCAATACCAATACATCTTCATGACTGGCCAGGTAGTCTATTAAATTCTGCTCATCTTGAAAAACAGGAATTTTACCGTGTGCATAAAAAGCAAACGCATGGTGGAAGTCTTTATAGGCAACCACCTCGTTATGAGCGCTTACAATTTCGCCATATTTATGAACCGGTGATTGATCATCCAAAACCTGAAAAGGTTTCCAAAAAACAATAAAGGTAGTTACCATAAAAGCAGCAGCAATCGCAAGCAATCCATTCTCTGAAGATTTTTTTCTTAAAAACAAAGCAACAATTCCACCAATAGGCATTGCAACCATAAACCAGGCGATCCAATCCACATTTTGCAGCGGGGAATATTTCATAAAGAAGAATACTGCAATTGGCAGAAGCAGGGCCAAAAACACCATTATATAAGTTTCAATCCTCGTTTTGCGACGCGATTCCGGATGAGTACTGAGTACTGCAATAGTATTTCCAATCATTAAACTAAAAAAAGGATAGGCCGGCGAAGTATAATTTATCAGCTTGGTTTGCGACAGGGCATAAAACCCCACTACAACCAATGTTGATAAAGCGGCCATCACCATCAACGGATTATTTTTTCGTTGCTGCCACGTTTCTTTAAAAGCACGAACGGCGAATACTGAAAATGGAAGCAATCCTGCCATCACAAAGATAAATGGCATTACAAACGGTGCGTGATGCCCACTTATGCCGGAATCAAACCGATTTAAATTGTGCTCGAAAAAGAAAATACGTGTCCATTCTCCACCGGTTTTTACATGTACTGCGTAGTACCATGGTAAAGCCACGGCCGAAATCAGTAAAATTCCCCACCAAGGTTTTTGTTCCAGAATTCGTTTCCATGTAAATGTTTTTGTTACCAGCATAAACAGCAAAATGGTCAATCCCGGCAACAACAAACCAACCGGCCCTTTGGCAAAAATTCCTAATCCCAGGAAAATATACATCAAAGCAAACCACTTCCATTTGCGCGAATGCCAGCCCTCATAAAAAAAGTATATGGAAAGCGTGTGACAAAGAATGAGATATGGATCGGGTGTGGCCAACCGGAACTGAATTATAAGATGCAGTGAAGCCAACATGGTCAAAGCCGACCACCACGCAACTTTCTCGCTCCAGTGGCGTCGTGCAATCCAGAAAGTTGCCAGTACAACCAATAAACCGCACAAAGCCGAGAAAAACCGGGCACCAGCTTCGTTTATACCTAATAAATAATACCCGGCAATCATTCCGTAATATTCCATTGCCGGTTTATCCGTGCGAAGTTCTCCGTTGAAAGTTGGAACAATCCATTCCTTATTTTGCATCATTTCACGTGCACATTCGGCATTTCGCGCTTCTGCCCGCTGAAAAACACTTGTTCCTCCCAAAAACGAGAAAAACAACAAACCGCTAAACAATAAAATCAACAAAAAATATTTCATAATTTAATTTTATATACCAAACTATGATTCCCCGACTTAAAACAAACGAATACCTCTATTGTTTGAATAAAACTGGTATGCTTTTTTCACTTCAGTCAGATTTATTAACACCAATTTTAAATTAGATCCTTTCACACGTTTATTAAATTACTGCCCATTTTGCACAGCCAATTCTACACAGCGCAAAAGGTAATTATCGTACATTTTATTTCCTTGTGATTCCTCATTTCTGTTAGTGTAAAAATCCGTAATCCATTTATTAATTGCCGGACTCTCAAAATCAACAGCTTCAACACTGTTCAACACCCAGGTACGGTCCATCATCGTACTTTTCTCATCCATAAGAATCCGCAAGAAGATCTTTTCTGCCAGTTCTTTTTCTCCCATGTGATACAATGATTCACCAATTAAAACGGCTGTAGCAGCTGCCTCTTCATCGGCCGCAGCTTTTAGTGCCGGCAATGCCGGTTCCGCATTATCAATATGAATCAATAAGCCGGTAGCCCCCCAGTAACGTATTGCTGAATCCTCATGTTTAAGTAACTCAATGTAGTCTGGAATCGATTCGTTACCCGGCTGAGTTGCCAGTTCTGCAGCTGCCAATAATTCATCAAACGGACAAGCTGCAGACCGCATGTAATCGTACATCGATCCGTCTCCTGCCCTTTTCGTGTATTCTGTTTCAGGAATCAGCGCCACATCCCTGATCTCTTTCATCCAACGGACATTCTCTTTTCGCATACGTTCCAGCACGTCTTTGTAAGCCGGATCATTGGCCAGGTTATACAATTCATTTGGATCGTTCTCTGTATCGTAGAGCTCTTCAACAGGTTTGGTTTCAAATGCCATACTTTGCAAATCGTTACACTTTCCGGCCAGGTAATAATCTTGCCACGATTGGGCAGAACGGGCATTAAACAAATAAGCCAAATGCTGCAGGTAAATCCTGAAAGGCATGTAATTACGAATGTAACGGTACTTTTTGTCTCGCACGGCACGGCTCATATCAATACGTTCATCCATCCGGCTGCGGGTCATATGAACGTAGTCGGGCTCGGGTTCAACTGCATTGCCCAGAAAAGCGTTGCCCTGCATGTAATCCGGTTTTTCGGCTCCGATAATACTTAGCAAAGTTGGAGCAAGGTCCACAAAACTGATATTGCGATCAACGGCATCGCCAGGTTTTTCGGCAGGAAAATAGTTCTTGTACTTTTCAGGAATACGAACTATAAACGGCACCCATGTTCCGGTTTCGAAAATATAACGTTTACTGCGGGCCAACACTCCGCCATGATCGGAATAATAGAATACGATGGTATTATCGGCCAGTCCGCTTTTCTCCAGCTCTTTTAACAGTTCGCCAACCTGCGCGTCCATATCCTCCACTTTGTCGTAATACTGCGCCCAATCGTGGCGCATCTCTTTTGTATCAGGATGATGCGGTGGCAAAACCACATCCTCCGGTTTGTGCCTTAATTCATCATCAGGAATAAAAGGGAAGATCTGGCTTTCGTGCGTTGTTGTTAAATTAAATATGGCAAAGAACGGTTTGCCTTCCGGACAGTTTTTCCAATGTGCCTTTCGGCTGCACTCGTCCCATATGCTGTTGTAATCACCTTTAAAATTATAATCGGTTTTTACATTGTTGGTGCAGTAGTAACCGGCCTTTCTCAGTAGTTCGGGATAAGGAATAACCACTTCCGATTTCGGATAGGTACTCCGCATTGGCTCGTTCCCGTTCGATGCGGCATAAACACCGGTAATAATAGTATTTCGGGCAGGTGCACAAACCGGGCAGTTGGCATACGCATTGGTATAACGGAAACCGTCTGAGGCCAGTTTATCAAGCGTTGGCGTAGTGGCAAAGGCATCGCCGTAACACCCCAGATACGGACTGTTATCTTCGCTGGTGATCCACAAAATGTTTGGCCGGTTTTGCTGAGCACTAACATGCATACTCAACAAAAGCGCAAATAATAAAACGATCCGGCTGATTCTTGTCTGATTCAATTTTAGCATTTTGGTTTAGTTTTTTAGCTGATTTAGAAAGTTTTATAAACAGTCATTGCTGTCCCATTAAAATCTAATAATGTTCTTTGAAAATATTGAAATTTAGTTAGTTGCAGGCGATTTTCGATTAAACGGATTTCAATTTGCATTTTCGCTATTCATAAACAGATTAGCAAATGCATAAGAATAAATA
>NZ_JBFHGM010000289.1:0-6271 GCF_041583095.1 Draconibacterium sp. | reverse complement strand
GCCATTGGCATACCGATTTACGGCGTACGTGAAATTGCAAAAATCCGCCATGACCAGGCAGGAATAAGCAAAACGGTTTCCGAGCTGCTGTTTTTAAACGTTCTTAGTTCGCTTCTTTTACTATTGCTATACCTGGGAGTTTTGTTTCTGGTTCCCTGGTTTCACGATGACCTGCAACTCTACCTGCTGGGAGGTTTAATTGTTATAAGTGCCTTTTCGAACCTCGACTGGTACTACAACGGCATGGAGCAATTTCGTTTTTTGTCCATCCGCTCCATAAGCATAAAGGCACTTTCTTTACTGGCGCTGTTTGTATTTGTAAAAACAAAGGAAGATCTGCTGCTGTATTTTGCGGTGGTTATTTTTTCGATTTTAGCCAATCATCTGTGGAATTTATGGGGAGTTCGTAAAATCATCTCTTTTAAAGTAAACGAATTAGAACTCAAACGTCATATTCCGGCATTGCTAACCTTACTGGGCACTTCGGTATCCATTAGCATCTATTCAGTCATCGATACGCTTTTGCTGGGTTTTCTGTCCGACGATACGGCCGTGGGATTATATACTGCAGCTGTAAAGATCAATAAAATTACCATTCCGGTACTGATAGCGCTGGGTACAGTGTTAATACCCCGTATCACTCAAAGCCTTGAAAGCAGCGATAAGATTCAGGTAGATAAACTGATTAACCAATCTTTTGCTTTTACCTGTTTACTGGGGGTGCCCGTTAGTTTTGGGCTTTTTCTTTTTGCCAAAGAGTTTATTATTTCCATTTCGGGAGTGGAATTTGCCAACGCAGTACTTACCATGAAAATAAGTGCACCATTGGCATTGATAATAGGTATTGCCCATATTTTTGGATTTCAGTTGTTAATACCGGCCGGCTACGAACGAAAATATCTTTGGGCAACACTTGCGGGTATGGTGGTCAGTATTACACTAAACCTCCTGCTTATTGGCAGCTTTAAGGATAAAGGAGCAGCAGTGGCTACCGTTGCCAGTGAAATTGTAGTAACGGGAATCGCGGGCTATTTTGCGTATAAATTCATAAAATTTAAACTGGATTGGGGAATGCTGTCAAAAGCTTTTCTGTCGTGTTTACTTTTTATTCCCATTGCCTATGGGGTACGTACAGTTTCTAAGAATGAGATAATCTGCCTTTTAATTGCCGTTCCGCTATCGGCTTTGGTGTATTTTGGTATACAAGCCTGGATATTTAAAAATCCATTAATCCATGAAGCTTTTGTCTATGCCAAAACAAAAGGCTGGATACCGGCTGTTTTGGTGAAAGAAAAAAGACAGGATAAGGAATATTGAAAACAAATTTCTTTTGGCAACTACTTTCAGACCAAAGTTTATCTTTAAATTGTCCTGAAAGGAATGAATACGAATAACCACCGGTATATCCGGTGGTGGATCAATGGCTATTGTCTCAGCCCTGAAAGGGTTGAAAAGGTATATTAATCCAATTCGTTTTCGTCATGTTGCATATGATTGTTGTACTTCGTTGGTTACTTCATTAGTTGATTAGAATTTATTCAACCCCTTCGGGGCTGAGGTTTTGCGATTATACTTTCCGTGCGTTTCACACACGGTTATTTATATTCAGTCCTTTCAGGACATCTGTTTTGGATCTTTAATAAAACTCAAAAAAATCATATTTAGTTGAACTATCTAATTATCAACCCTTCACTGGCGCGAACGCCTTGGATAAAAGTCTCATTAGGGACGACACAACAGATAAACAGATAATCTAAAAAAACAAAAACCTTATTCAAACCACGTTAAGAAGGTCCCCGCCAGCTGGCGGATCAGGGATAAAACCGATAGCTATTGCTAAGAATTTACAGGAAAGTAGAAAAAAGTGGTTACTTGAACAATTTGAAACATCCGAAGGCTTCCGTTTCTGGAGATCTGATAACAAACCAATTGAGCTATGGAGCAATACTGTAATAGATCAGAAAATAGCATATATACATCAAAATCCGGTTGAAGCAGGATTAGTCTTTAATGCTGAGGATTATGTATATAGTAGCGCTATTGATTACGCTGGAGAAGATGGTTTGTTAGATATCATTGTTGTAAAATAGAATTGCTTTTAGCAATGGCACGGATTACATCCCGAAGTTTCGGGACGCGCCAGCGGGTGAGTCAATAAATTTTGAACCACATTTTGCTACAAATTGTAATTGGACTTTCAGAAAAAAAGTCCCGGAAGGGACGAAAGGTTGGTAAAAACATAGGGGCAAAGCCCCGGCATGTTGAAGCATCGTCTATTAGGGCGATGGTTTTTGAATAGAAACAACTCCCATCAAAAACAAGAAAAAACAGAATATGAACTGGAAATACTATCTAATAGTTGCGTTGATCCTTCTTGTTACAGAGCAAGTCGGTGCGCAAGCGCTCTCAAGCAACTTTGATCAGCTGGAAGATTATTACCGAAGAGAACAACTTTTGGGTAATATCGAGCCGGATAATTCTTTTGTCTCCTATCCCCTCTTTCCTACCGAAGCTTTTGGTGTGAACGATGTGTATCGTCCAACGGAAGCCACGGAAAGTTTTTTCGACCGGGATGTTAATGAGCTACTGGGAAAACGTTTGCCTTCAGATATCTCGCTAAAGCTGCTTCCTTTGGTTTGGACCAATCAATATAATTCGCACCATCCTGAAGACTGGAACGATGGAGCAATGATTCCGGCCAAAGGTTATCAGACCTTTGTTAGCGGAGGGTTATATTTTAATGTTGCTTTCAATGATAATCTTCCCTCTCTTTCCATAAAAATACAACCTGAATATGTCTATGCTTCCAATCCGGAATATGATGGATTTCCGCTAATCCGGGAAAACCCGGAACTGGCTACCTTAAGATGGGCTCAATACTATTTTAACACCTTAAACTATATCGACCAGCCGGAACGTTTTGGCGACGATGCCTACAATCAGTTCACCTGGGGGCAAAGCAGCGTTAGAATCAACTACAAATCCATTTCACTGGGCTTTTCCAATGAAAATCTGTGGTGGGGCCCCGGCAGACGAAATAGCCTGTTAATGACCAATACTGCACCCGGTTTTCGTCATTATACTTTAAATACCACCCGTCCGATTCAGACACCTCTTGGTTCCTTTGAAGGACAAATTATAATTGGGAATCTAAAAGCTTCGGGTTACCCGCCTCCCAATACCGAGGTAAAAGACCATAACGGCATGCTCTTTTATTCGCCCAAACGGCAGGACGATCGTTATTTTAATGGAATGATCCTGAATTACAGTCCGAAATGGGTAAAGGGTTTGCACCTGGGATTAATACGTAGTTTCCAGATGTATAAGTTCGATATGGACAATTCTTTCAATGCATGGCTACCCATATTTAGTCCTTTCAGCCAAAAAGGAATAGAAAAACAAGCAGAAGATACCGAAGAAGGAGAATTGAGTAACTACCAGAAAAGAGACGCCTACTATTCGTTTTTTATGCGTTATGTCTGGCCCAAAGCACATGTTGAAATATATGCGGAATATGGCCTGGCCGAAAATCATTGGGACGGAAGAGATTTTATTATAGAGCTGGAACATTCAAGGGCCTTTAATTATGGGTTCAGAAAACTGATTGAACTCCCTTCAGAGGATCAGGTTATTCAGGTGGGCATGGAAATCACTCATTTGGCGAAAAATCCAACATCAGTATTAAGAGGCCCCCAGGGAGTTTACCAACAGGGCAGCAAAACCTGGTACACCGGCGTTGGCGTCCGGCAGGGTTATACACACCAGGGGCAACTGCTGGGTGCAGGAATCGGACCGGGTAGTAACTTAATGAGTTTAAATGTGGGCTGGAACAAAGGTTTGAAAGGGATTGGACTTCAGCTGGAAAGATATGCCCACAACGAAGATTTTCTCAATGAAACTATAAAGGATATACGAATGCATTGGGTAGATCTGGCCGCTGCGTTAAACGGAAGTTGGGAATACAAGAACCTCTTGTTTTCGCTGAATTTTAAATTTGTTGGTGCCAAAAACTATCAATGGGTGTACGACTTTAACTGGAACGATTACTGGGATAACAGCAGTGGCGAAGATGTGTTTAATTTCCATGGTAAGTTGGGAATTATGTATCGTTTCTAGTATCAGAGCGAAAGCGTTGCAAGCTACTAGTCACTAGCCACGAGTTACGAGTTTGTATCCAGTACAAAGGCAAAAAATAAAGGATTTTACCACTGAGTTACGCCGAGAAATCACAGAGTTTCACAGTGAATAAGATACAAAGTTAAGAACTACAATTTTACAATTTATCAGTTTTACAATTCTTTAGTATCAAGTATCCAATATCCAGCATTCAAGATCCAGTATCCAAGATCCAGCATCCAAGATCCAGTATCCAAGATCCAGTATCAAGCATCCAGAATCCAGTATCCAGTATCAAACATCAAGTATCTCATATCATGTACACAAAATATAAACACCTTCTTTTCTTCTCCCTGCTCATCTTTATAAGTGTCGAAAGTAGTTTGGCTCAATCCTTATCTTTAAATAATCAAACTCTGAATGACTATTACCGTCGTCAGCAATTATTAGGGAATGTGGATCCGACCTTATCTTTTACCTCTCGTCCTTTATTTTCAGAAGCGCTGGGAAAAGATGATCTATTCGATCCTGAAAATACCTTAGAACATTCCAATCTGAACAATTTTGACGGCACCTTTATCTTTAACAAAAAAAGAGGTCAGTTTACGGTGCTTCCCATAAGCTTGCTGAATCAATACAACAGCCATCATCCGGAGGGGATTAACGATGGTTCGATGATTCCGGCACGGGGAGCACAAATGCGTGCCGACCTGGGATTCTATTTTAAATACAGCCTGCTGAGTATAACCTTTAACCCGGAATTGGTGTATGCCCATAATAAATTATACGATGGTTTTCCTTCCGGCTATAAAACCACTTTGAATCTGCAATTTCCCAACTCAAAAGGAACAATTGATTTACCGGAACGTATCGGTGGTTTTCATTACACCAGGTTTCTGTTAGGTCAAAGCAGCGTGCGCATAACGTATAAACCCATCTCCATCGGGCTGTCCAATGAGAACCTGTGGTGGGGACCGGGTTATAAAAACTCCCTGCTCATGACCAACTCGGCATCCGGTTTTTTACACCTAACCCTAAATACCGTGCGCCCCATAAAAACACCGATGGGTTCTTTCGAAGGGCAACTTATTGCCGGGAAACTTGAAGAATCGGGCTATACTGAAGGATTGCCGGACGATTGGCGTTATTTAAACGCCATGGTATTGAGCTATCAGCCTCGTTGGGTACCGGGTTTGTTTTTGGGTTTTACCCGAAGTTTTATGACCTATTCGGAGGATATGGGGTCAGGATTTTCGGACTATTTGCCGGTACTTAGTTTTCTTTCCAAAAGTTCTGGCGGTTCCAATGAAGAGGTAGACAGTCAGCGGCAGAATCAACTTATTTCGCTTTTTGCCAGATGGCTTTTCCCTGAATCAAACGCGGAGATTTATTTTGAATATGGCCGTGAAGACCATTCCTGGGATATGCGTGACTTTTTGATGGAACCATCGCATACTGCAGCCTATATTCTGGGAGCACATAAATTACTGGGCTTTAAAGGAGATCGTTATTTCCAGGTTAGGGGCGAAATTACCCAATTGGCATCAAATCAAACTACCATTAATCGACATCGTGATTATGGTAATGGCAGAGGAGGATATCCTTGGTATTATCATGGATTAGTTAAACATGGCTATACACACGAAGGTCAGTTGATTGGTGCTGGTATAGATCCCACGAGTAATACTCAAACATTAGTGATGAGCTGGAACAGAGAACTAAAACAAATTGGATTAGAATTTGAACGTTATGTACATGGAAATGGTTTTTGGTTTTCAAATATCAAAGATTTCAGGGCCAACTGGGTTGATTTAAGCACTTCGTTTTTTGCCAACTGGGATTATAAAAACTTTTTGGTGTTTGGAAAAATAAAGCTGGTTAGCAGTAGAAACTACCAATGGTTGTACGAGCCCACCTGGGCCGAAGTACAAGCCGATTACTGGACACATACGGACAACACCTTTAACCTGCATACGCAATTTGCTGTATCCTACCGGTTTTGATGGTTTAATTAAACCATAAGACTAGCTTATTAGCAAACTAAAAAAACGACCAACATTATACCAATTCGCCAATGCAGATCTCACCGTTAATTTCAATTATAGTTCCTTGTTACAATCAAGGTAAATACCTGAATGAATGTCTTGGGAGTGTT
>NZ_JBFHGM010000288.1:0-6315 GCF_041583095.1 Draconibacterium sp. | reverse complement strand
TCAACTGTCGGCGTCGGGTTGACGGTAACAACAATATCATCGCTCGCTATCAAGCCATTTCCATCGGTTATAGTAACTGTATAAGTGTAATTTGTAACGCTATTCGATGGATTTGCTGTAGGGGAAACTGTTACTGCAGAGGATGTATTAGATGGAATGGTAGTGGCAGGACTCGAAGTCCACAAATATGTCAAGGCCGGATCACCTGTTGCACTCGCGTTTAGTGTAACCGTACTACCATCACAAATAACTTCGGGATCATCAACATTTGTAATTGTTACAGTTGGTTCTTCAAGTACAGAAAAAGACAAATTAGTTGATAAAGATGAGAAACTTACAGTATTTCCTGATATTGTAGCACCTGATATTTCACTCCATCCGGATGAGTAGTTTCCAACAATTAGATTTGTTGCTGCATTAGCAATATCACTTGCCAAATAATCAACATTTACAGTATAGGATGGACTGGACACCCCACTAACAGAAACTGTCCAGTAACGATTAAGATAATTGGTGGTATTTGCATTATCCGGATGAACAGAACCAATTGAAGAAACTTCGATATACGCACCTGCACTAATAGTCCCGGAATTTAGTGTAATACTTACCGGAATGTCATTCCCTGAGCCATCATCAAGAGGGAAGGTATAGGTTGTAAGTCCGGTTACAGCTTGTTGTAGTACATTACCATTAAGATTAATTGTTGTCGCGCTGTTCAGTGCTAAATGATTAACTAGAATATCACTTTCTAAAACCAGATCGGCATTTGATGATGAAGTTATTCGATCAAGTGGTATATCGCTTGAAATATTAAATGAAGAACCAGCCGGCGTTAAAGCATTTCCAAACTGGAAAGTCCCCCCAATTGTATTTTTTGTTCCGGTTCCACTCAGCAATCCAAGGTCGAGTTCGGAAGCTGCTGTACTTGGATTTTGGAATACTATTGTTCCACTTGTGAATTCAAAATTGCCGGCAGATGTTACCTGTAGCGATCCGGTATCACTTGCATTGTTTCCGTACGTACACAAAGTAACTGTGCCGCCTGAAATTGTTATTCCTGAGGTTAAATTTAATCCATCGGGGTCAAGTGTTCCCGATGCTGAATTATATAATCTACCCGCAATATCGACATCTCCACCGGTTACAATAAACGCTCCGTCAAATTGCGTGTGTACTTCATTCCCTGAATCATCACCTAAGGTTACATTACTTCCTGCAGCTATCCGAATTAATCCTTCATTAGTTATTGTAAAATCTCCTGTGGCTAATGAGCCTCCGGTAACATCGAATCCTGCCTCATATTCGATATCAAGCCCTATTGATGGATTCACAGAAAAACTGGAACCTCCCGGAACAGTAACTAAACCACTAGTCATTGTTAACAAGCCACTACTCAAAACTGTTACATCACCATTAATCGTTAATTCCGAAGAAAGGCCATCATCTTTATTCACAATCAAACCTTCGAAATCGGTTGTTCCGGAAATGTTTGCAGAACCAGGCCCCTTAAATTCGACTACTCCATTTGTTCCTCCATCGTAAGTACCACTATTTGTCCAATCTCCATATACCTGCAAAGTTGTACTAAGATTAGCACCATGATTCAATTCTCCACCTGATTCAATTGAAATGTTATTGCATACTGCAGCTGCATCAACTGTAACACTTACTCCATTCGGAATTATAACATCATCTTCCCAAGTTGGAACCAAAACTGTTTCACCCCAGGTTGCCGGATCATTCCAAGCCCCATCCTGAACGGCAGTAAAAGTTCCGGCCATCCCCGATTTCAAAATAACCTCATCCGCTTCAACACGAATTACATGCTCTGCAACTCCACGGTTTCCGTTTACATCGGTAATCTCATAAGTTCGGGTAATTGTATAAGGGCCATCCGGATTGCTTTTTGATTCGGAAGCCAGGCGGAATGTTGAATAATAAATTTGACAGTTGTCACGCACTGTACCGCCTGCATTGGCAAACTCAGTCCAGGTGGAATAAGCTGCCGGGAGAGATTGTCCGCATTTTCGTTGAATTGCTGCAGGAGCATTGAGCACCGGTGCCTGATTATCGGATACCAAAATGCTAAAATCAAAGGACAATAAACGAACACCATCCTCGTAAACCATTACGGTATAGTCGCCATCGCTTAAGGTGCTTTGGTCTTCAGCTCCCTGTACAATGCCACTTCCGTTTTGTGTCGACCATACAAAACTTACTATTCCTGATGTACCATTTACGGTCAGGTCAACGACTCCGGTTCTGCTGCCTTTACAACTAACATCGGTTTTTGCGAATAAGATTTCGGCCTGCGTTTCTGCTCCTGGTTCTAAAAGTACTTCCGGTTCGGTCGATTCAACTGTAGCTTCATAAGCCATTCCTTCTCCTGTTACCTCAATTACATGCTTAACTTCGCTTACATTGCCATCATCATCCGAAATACTATAGGTACGTGTTACTTTGTAGGGGCAGGTTATACCGCTGCTGGTTTGGCCCACATACCTAAAACTTCCGTAGTTAACCGAACAGTTGTCATTGGCACTTCCGCCTGCCTGTTCAAATTGTTCCCATGTTGTGAAAGCATCCGGTACCGGTTGTCCACATTCACTTTCCGAATCCGGTGGCGCAATCAGTTGCGGGGCTTCAGCATCGGTTACGGTTACGGTAAAACTATGAAGTGCCGTATTTACTCCATCGCTAATTCGATATTCAACCCGAGTTGATCCAACCGGGAACTGTTGACCTGAATTGTAATTACTGGTATAAATCAACTGATCCTGAGGTACACAATTATCGGCAGCAGAAGGTTCGGTCCAACTTACATTGGCATAACATTCTCCGGGCAGGTTTCGAACTGTTATATGTCCGGGAGAGCTGATTAACCGTGGAACCTGGTTATCGGAAACCGTAACAGTAAAAGTGCAGTTAATTGAGTTGTTGTAAAGAGTTGCACCGCGATAAGTAATTACTGTTGTTCCCTGATTAAAAGTATAACTGCCAATTTGGTTGATACCGGAACCGTTCGAAGCGGCTTCGGTTGCACCTGTCATTTCCCAGCTAAGTGTTGAAATGATGCCGTTGGGATCGGAAATGTCTAAACCATTACTGATAACTGCCACACAGGAATTCAGGTCGGTATATATGGAGATATCTTCCGGACAAACAATGCCTGTTGTATCGTCTTGAGAAGCAGGGATGTCCGAAATTTCCGAAAGTGTTTGATTTGAAATTGAAGGTGAAACAAAGCCCAATACAGAATCTTTTGCAGAAGAGAATGAGGCATAGCTCTCACTACTCACAGCATTGGGTTCTGTAAAACACAGAAAAACAGCCAGCAAAAAGAATGCTGTTTTTAAAGTCTGGTTATGTTTCGATTTGGTCACTTAACAATTCTTTTTTTAATAATTTTGGTCTTTACATAAATTTCAATTTAACCGTTACACAATCATTTCCGGGTTTGTAATTGCGTCTTTCGTCATTAAAAGTATCTGGACCTTAAATAGCTACGTCCAAAAAAGTCCACATCAAAACCAAAGGTAAATTCAAAAGTTCCGTTCTGATATGGGTATATTTCGTTTGTTGTTATGTCCATTGCAAATCCCACTCTAAACTTGTTGCTAAACATCCAGTTTCCGGTAAAACATATGGCACCACCGGTACGCCCCAAAACACCTAGCCAAAGTTTTTCGCGGATCATAAAATTTGCAGCCAAATCAATCTGAATTGGCGTACCCCAGGTTGCCTTAACCAGCAATGTGGGTTTAAATACAAAATAATTAAAGGGATCGAGCGGAAACACGTAACCACCGTTCAGGTAGATGGTACGCACCTCGGCACTGGTAGAATAATTATGGAAATTCTCTTTCAGATCGTTTTCAATAAGTTTGGGAATAGAGAATCCGGCATAAAAATAATCCTGGTAAATAAATATTCCGAAACCGAAATTGGGAAGAAATGATAAATCTACATCTTCATCAAAAGCCCTGTCGTACTTTCCGTCGGGATATAAAATGTATTCGGTAAGCGGGTTTTTATAGTTGGTAAAACCAAATTTCACGCCCATTCGCATACGTGTACGGCGCGAAAGGTATACTTCGTAGGCGTAATCGCCCAGTACAGTTAAGCGCTTTTCGCGACCAAAAGTATCGTTCATGATGTTGAGTCCAACACCAACAGCTTCGTTTCGTAAAGGTGAGTGAAATGAAATGTATTCAGTAAGAGGCGAACGGTTAATCCCAGCCCACTGTTTTCTTACTAAGGTGGTAAAACCTATTTTTTCCCACATTCCTGCATAAGCCGGGTTAATGATTTGGCCATTATACATGTATGAGGTGAAAATAGGATCTTGTTGTGCACCACACCTGAGTGATATTAGCAAGACAAATATCCCTAATACAACAATTCTTTTAATGACGATACAAATTTTCTCTTTACAACTATGGCAAACTACGACAATTTATTAACAAATGCAACTATATGTTGCGTAAAAAGATATCCACAAAGCCCTTAATAAATCAGTACTTTCAGAATTATCTTTGTTAATTTTCCCATATTGGGAAATGTTAATAACTCGGACGGACAAAATAAATTTTAATCCTGTCGTTAATCTTGCCTATTTAATAAAAAGAAAGCGCAAACCTCATCATCAAAAAAGGGAAAGACGGCCCCGTGATGATTATATTAAATAGAAGATTTATTATCAGTCAAAAATAGAATAATTTTCGTTTTTGTCTGCTAATTAACCGAACTCTTTTGGATTACCGCTGAAAATACGCGCAGGAAATTTCCACCCCAAACTTTGGTAATTTCCTCTTCGGTATAACCACGTTTTAACATTTCGGCTGTGATGTTTGGCATTTGGCTCACATCGGCACAATCGGCCAGTCCGCCGCCGCCATCAAAATCCGAGCCAATTCCCACGTAATCAATTCCCACCAGGTTTTTTACATGATCGATATGATCTACACAATCGGCAACAGTTGGCAACTGCTTGGGGTATTTCTCGTCCAGTTCGCGCCACTGTCTCCGCACTTCTGCCTGCTCCTCTTCGCTCATTTTTGCAAAACGTGTATTGAAAATTTTTCTTATTTCCTGTTCTTTCTGATAACGGACAGTGGTAGTATCGGGATCTTTAATGTAGTCGTCGAGCAAACAAATCTGAATTACACCACCGTTTTTAGCAAGTGCTTTTATCATATCATCGGTCATGTTACGCTTATGATTGGCAATTGCACGCACACTGGAGTGCGAAGCAAAAACAGGCACCTTGCTCAGTTCTACCACATCGTAAAATGATTTGTCTGAAATATGCGATACATCGATGAGCATTCCGAGGCGGTTCATTTCTTTCACAACCTCTTTTCCAAAGGAGCTTAATCCGTTAAATTCAGGCCCTTTTTTGTCGGTTGAGGAATCGCAAACATCATTGTTCGATGAGTGACAGAGTGTTATGTAACGAACTCCTTTATTGTAAAACTCCTCTACCCTGTCGAGTTCCTGACCCAGTGGAAATCCGTTTTCCATACCGATGTAAATGGCACGTTTCCCTTCCTTTTTTAGGCGAACAACGTCCCCGGGAGTAGTGGCCACCTCGGCTATACTATTGTATTTTTTGCACACCTCATAAGTTTTTTCAATCATCTTATTCGCCATTTCGTAGGCATTCTGCGTATTCTCTTCGGTACGTGGCCGCTGGCTGGTAAATGCCGCAAAAAAGATGGCATCCAATCCACCCTCTTGCATTCTCGGAAAATCAACCCGGCTTCCCGGCGCTTTGTTTGCTACCCCCACATCCAGATTGCCTTCCAACAGCGCCATTGGCGTATCACAATGTGTATCAATTGTTATTGCACGTTTATGTACTTCCATTGCTTTTCCATCTTTACCTTCACAAAATCCATTTAAGCCGGCTAACAGTCCCCCAACCATTAGCAAAAAAGAATATGCCTTAATCATTATAAAATGTTTTTTGATTTTAAACTGAAAGCAATTATAACAAATGTATTTTATAATAGGCCGTATTCTGTCAAAAAGAATTTATATTATAATTAAAAATAAATTTTGGTCAATACGATTCGCTCCAAAAAATCAAAAACCCACCACCTGTTTTACACCGCTAAAAGCCATGAGCAAAAGTGAAAGAGATGACCGTCCCGAATATCTTTAAATTTTGTCTTGTATATTTACCCGAAAAAAATTGAGAACAGACAGAAAACACAAATGGCTTATTCTTCCGGCGTTGGCAGGAATTGTTTTTGCGCTTACACTTATCCTGCGCCAACATCCCGGCTTTGTTGAAACCTGGTATGCGCAGCG
>NZ_JBFHGM010000287.1:0-6334 GCF_041583095.1 Draconibacterium sp. | reverse complement strand
CCATCGTTATCGCTGTCGATATCAAAATTGTTCGGAACACCATCATTGTCGGTATCCAGTCCTATTCCATCCAAATAATCGGGTAGGCCGTCGTTATCGTTATCCAGGTCAGCGTAATTAGGTATGTCATCCAGATCGGCGTTTTCTATGATTTGAATAAATACTCTGGCTTGGGCACTGTATTCATTTTCAGTAATTTCTTTAATGTAATAGTCGAAACTAATTGTTCCTTCACATTTATCCGGTATCTCCAACCTGAAATGCCCGTTTTTTTCCATTGACAGCTTACCCTCTTTTGGTGAGGCTGCAAATAAAATTTCGATCCTGTCTCCATTAGAATCGTAATCGTTCCCAAGTACATCTCCGTAAAATATAAGATTGTATTTGGCGGTTAAAAGAAAAGTATCGTTTTCAGCTATGGGAGGAACGTTCAAACCGTCATCATTGTTGGTAAGATTCGATGCTCCTTGAGTTGTATATAAACTACAAAAAAAGAAAACCAGGAGCACGCCTGCGTTCCATATTTTGGCTCGTATTTTCAAAACGGGTTTGTATTATTCAAATATACGCAGATAATGAGGGCTTTAGCGAATAGAAATTGCTGAAATGGTGGAGTGAAAGGATTGTTTTTAACAGGCGTTTTACTTAGTGGGGCTAATCTTTATTGTGTTGTGTGTAAGAGAATTGTGCAAAAAATATCTGTTTTGCTGAGTGTAGGCTAAGGAATTGAGAAGGTAAGCATGTAATTGTGTTATTTTTGTTGTGATGAATTTCGAACAATCAGTTCTGTTTCCATCATTATCGTTTCGTAGTTTTTGGGTTTTGTTTTGCTGCCAATTTGTTTAATGAGCAGCTCAGCTGCCTTTTGGCCCATTTCAAAACCGGGCTGTTTTATTGTAGATATTGATGGTGTTACCAATTCGCTAAACGGTTCGTTACTAAATCCTACAATCGCAATATCATCGGGCACCTTAATGCCTTTTTCATTTAAATGAATGATAGCACTCAAAGCGGTGGTGTCGTTGGCACAAAAAATGGCGTCGGGTCGTTCTTTCGTTTTCAGAATCTTTTTAATGGCATTTAGTCCGTCTTCGCGGGTAAGGCTGTTATGCAAAATCTGGTTTTCGTTAATTTGCAATCCGGCATCACTAATTGCCTTCCGGTAACCGGCTTCGCGTTTTGCGTAGATTTGCAGGTTAAGTGGCCCTCCAATATGTGCAACTTTTTTTCGTCCCTGCTCTATAAGGTGCTGTGTGGCCCGGTAGGCACCGCCAAAATCATCGACAACAATTTTATGCGCCGGGATTTCGTCCACAATCCGGTCGAAAAATACCAGCGGAATATTTCTTTCCGAGAAAAGTTTCAGGTGATCGTACGACTGAGTTTCCATACCGATCGATAAAATCAAACCATCAACACGGTTTGCAAAGAGAGTGTGTGCAATGGTACTTTCTTTCTCCAGATTATCGTTTGACTGTGAAATGGTAACGGCAAATCCTTGGTTGTAGGCCACATCTTCAATTCCGGAAATTACCGATGAAAAAAAATGGCGGTTGATTAGCGGAACAATAACACCAATAGTATTGGTGCGTCGGGTACGCAAATTAGCCGCCATTACATTAGGCCGATAACCCATTTCTATTGCCGCTTTTTTAATCTTGTGTCGTGTTGCTTCACTAATCAAAGGGTTGTCTTTTAAAGCACGCGAAACTGTGGAAGCCGAAATATTCAGCTTTTTGGCTATATCGTGAATTGTAATTTCCGGTTTTTGCGCCATTTGTTGTCTTATTTACGGCAAAGTTAAGAATATTTTTTAATCAATGCAATCGATTGCATTTCTGTTTCTTTCTTCTTACATTTGCACAATTAAATGGTTTAAGAATTAAAAAATAAATACAATGGCAACAATTTATGAAAGAAGGTATGCTTATCATCCTGAGGATTTTAAGAAATACGATACAGAAAAAATAAGAAAAGAATTTTTGGTGGAAAACCTGATGGAAGAAGGTAACGTTCGTATGGTGTATTCATCAATCGAGCGTTACATTGTTGGTGGTGCTGTACCGGTAAAAGACGAACTTCCTTTGGAAACCATCGACCCCTTGAAAGCTGCCTATTTTTGCGAGCGTCGCGAAGTGGGGGTAATGAATGTTGGTGGCACCGGAACCGTTGTAGTTGACGGCACAGCGTATAAAATGAATTACAAAGATGCTTTATATATTGGACGTGGTAGTAAGGAAGTCATTTTTAAATCAGATGATGCATCAAAACCTGCTCATTTCTATTTTAATTCGGCACCGGCACACAAAGAATACCCTACCAAGCAAGTAACGCTGGCCGATGCGAATGTACTGCATCTGGGAAGCCTTGAAACTTCGAACGAAAGAAATATTAACCAGCTGATGATTAACACAGTTGTTGATACCTGTCAGTTGCAAATGGGAATGACTGAGTTGAAACCCGGTAGTGTTTGGAACACTATGCCGGCGCATCAGCATTCCCGCCGTAATGAGGTATATTTTTATTTCGAAGTTCCCGAAAATCAGGCTATCTGCCATTTTATGGGTGAGCCACAGGAAACACGTCATATCTGGATGAAGAACGAACAAGCTGTTATTTCTCCTGAATGGTCGATTCATTCGGCTGCCGGCACTTCAAACTACATTTTTATATGGGGAATGGCGGGCGAAAATCTCGACTATACAGATATGGATGTAATTCAACCTCAGGAATTACGCTAAAACTTTGTTAATCAATTAAGAAAAAAAGAATGATACAAGAATTATTCAGCCTAAATGGAAAAGTAGCCCTAATAACAGGCGGAACTCATGGTATTGGAATGGCCATTGGAAAAACATTGGGTCAGGCCGGTGCAAAAATTTGTGTTAACGATATTTCAGACGAGAAACTGGAAGAGTGTAAGGCCGAATATGCCAAAGCAGGTGTTGATGTATACACCCTGAAATTTGATGTTACCAACGAGGAAGCCGTTGATAAAGGAATTTCTCAAATTGAAGCAGAGGTCGGTGATGTAGATATTTTGGTTAACAATGCCGGAATCATCAAACGTATTCCAATTCTGGATATGCCGGTTGCTGATTATAAACAGGTTATTGATATTGACCTTGTTGCACCTTTGATTCTTGCCAAACGAGTTGCGCCGAAAATGATCGAAAAACGTGCGGGAAAAATCATTAACATGTGTTCGATGATGAGTGTTTACGGACGTAACTCAGTATCAGCTTATGCATCAGCAAAAGGAGGTTTAAAACTATTAACCGCAAATATGTGTTGCGAGTGGGCAAAATATAACGTACAGATTAACGGAATCGGTCCGGGGTATATTGCAACGGCGCAAACAGCGCCAATTCGCGAAGGAGGCCATCCGTTTAACGATTTGGTGATGATGCGTACACCGGCTAACCGTTGGGGCGAACCCGAAGATATTGGAAATGCCGCCTTGTTCCTTGCATCGAAAGCGGCTGATTTTGTAAACGGTCAGGTGCTTTATGTTGATGGTGGTATTTTAGCCAATTTTGGTTACGTAAAAGGCGAAAACGATATTTAATAATTAACAAGAAGAATGTGTGTTAGAAACAAAGTTACGGAATGGTTGCTTGTTTCTGATACACTTTTTCTAATCAATAAATCTGGACCTACTATGAAGAACATTTTCCCATTTGGTATTTTATCTCTGATGCTGTTTGCCGCGTGTACACAGCAGGCTGCAATTACTCTGGAAAATCCACTGGCGGAAGAACGAACTGATGAAGTGATCGTATTTTCACGCGAAGAAATTGCCGCTAAAATAACTTTGCAGGAAGGCAAACTACCGGTTTTTAAAAACGGCGAAAAAACTATTCCCAGCCAGGTTGATGATTTAGACAGCGATGGAACCTGGGACGAAGTAGTTCTGTTGGTAGATATGAAAGCCAGCGAAACCATTGAGGCAACAATCGAATTGGTTGCGGAATCGGATTATCCAAAAGTTGAAAAACGTACTAATCTGCGATTAGGAATTGCACAGGTTGACGGAACTTACAAAGAGGTAGATAAGTATAAAGCAATTCCGGTTAGCGAACCTTTTAAAATTATTGCACAGGGAGAAGGTGTGACCTGGGAGAATGAGAAGATCGCTTTCAGGATTTATTTCGATTGCCGGAATGTAAAAGACCTGTTTGGAAAACGCAAACCGGTAATGGTAGCCGACGATGTTCATACTGCTGCCATACACGATTACCATGTTTTAAACGACTGGGGAATGGATGTGCTGCATTGTGGCAGTTCACTGGGATCGGGTGGCATTGCATTAATGAGAAATGACTCACTGATTCGGCTGGGATCGACTGATGTGTATGAATATCAGAAAATTGTTGAAGGCCCGATTCGTTCGGTTTTCGATTTGAAATATTCGGGTTGGGATGTTGATGGTGAAGAGATGGAAGCTGTGGAGCGCATTACCATTTATCCCGGGAAATACTGGTTTGAGTCGGATGTAACGGTTTACGGATGTTCAGAAACCGACCAGATTGTAACGGGAATTGTTACCTCGCAATTAAAAAAGGAACCGTTCCGGTTCGATGCAGCCAATTTTACCTGTATCGGTACGCACGATGTGCAGTCGCTGAATAACGATGAGTTGGGAATGGCAGTGATTGTGCCTAAAACCGAAGCCGGTAAAATAGGAAGAACTACCAATATCAACTGGTTTAAAGAAGGTGTCAAAACGGTGCCGGAGAAAAATTTTAGCCATGTGATTTCGGAAACGTATTACATCGGTCAAAAATGTAAAGATACCCAAGCTGCGAAACATTATTTCTTTTCGGTTTGGGGATTGGATAAAGACCAGTGGAAAACGGAAGATGGTTTCAGGGAATACATTACTGACGAGGCTAAAAAGTTTTCAGCACCTATTCAAAAGCTGTAGCTTGATCTTGATTAATGTCACACTGAGCGAAGTCGAAGTGTAATCATTCAATCTTCGACTTCGCTCAGATTGACGGATGAAGTACAAATTCAGCAGGTGACTATTTTATAAACACAAGAGTCACCTGCTGAATTTTTTATTTTAAGAACTTCAAAGTTCCCCCTTTTTGCAAATCCTCGTGGTTTATTTTCGTGGCACTTTCTTTTCCGTTTAATTTAACGGAAGTGAATAAGCTTGACGATGTTGCTCCTTCGGCATTTAAAACAAATTTGCCTCCCGGGTAATAATTCTTATCCAGGTTAAGTGTTACCTTTTCAAATATTGGCGACGACAGTTGATATTCGTTGCTTCCGGGGCACATCGGATAAAAACCCATAGCCCCAAAAACGTACCATGCTGAAAGTTGTCCGGCATCATCGTTTCCTGACAGTCCGCCACGTCCTAATCCATATTCTGTACGAAGAATATATTTTACCGTTTTTTGTGTTTTGTCCCACTCGTTGGTGAAATTAAAAAGGAAAGGAATATGATGACTGGGCTCGTTGCCATGCCAGTACAATTTTTCATCGATTAGTTTGTTTAGTTTTTTGCTAAACGCCTCTTCTCCACCCATTAATCCGATCAATCCTTCAACATCGTGCGGAACAAACCATGTGTAATGTTTGGGCGTACCTTCGGTTATAAAAAATTGCTCTGTGTTGGCATTAAAGTCTTCATAAAACCGGCCATCGGCATATTTACCGTTCACCCAGCCCTGGCTTTCATCAAAAACGTTTGAATAGTTGTACGAGCGGGTTAGCAGGTCATTATAATCGTCGGTTTTGCCCAGTTTCTGAGCCAGTTGTGCAACGCACCAATCGTTGTAGGCGTATTCCAGTGTTCGCGAAACCTGTTCGTTGGAGTGAAAAGCATCGGCTACAACATCGTCAAGCGGAACATATCCAAACTGTATATAGGAAGTTAGTGCACGGCGGCCTTTCCCGTCTTTATAATCTTCTTCCTCAGGTGTTTCGTAGGCATTTTTTCGCATAAACTGGTAGGCTTTCTCCAAATCAAAATCAAAACCTTTCATGGCGGCATCGCAAAGAATGGCAGTGCTGTGGTCGCCAATCATTGCCGAGGTGTAATTGTTCCATAGCGGGAAAATGGGCAGCCAGTCACCGTCTTCGGCTTTTGCCACAAGCGATTTTACCATGTCGTTATATTCTTTTGGGGCAATAAGGCTCAACAGCGGCATTTGTGCCCTAAAAATATCCCAGTTCGAGAAATCGCCATAATAGTCAAAATCGCTGTTGTTTTTGGTCTCGTATTGTTTTGAAAAAGCCGGGTAGTCGCCATTTACATCGCTGATTAAACGCGGGTGAAACAGTGAGTGGTATATAGCGGTGTAAAATTTGGTAAGCTCAT
>NZ_JBFHGM010000286.1:0-6402 GCF_041583095.1 Draconibacterium sp. | reverse complement strand
CGGGGCATCGTTTTCAGGTGTTACCGTAATGATTACGGTGTCCTGATCGCATTGCGATGGAGAGCCGTTATCGCAAACCTGGTAAACCAAAGTATCGGTGCCAAACCAGTTGGCCTGCGGGATGTAACTTATGCTGTCTCCATTAACTACCTCTGCCGTTCCGCTGTTCGGGCCACTAATAATTGTAGTACTCAGATCATCTCCTTCGGCATCTGTATCATTAGCCTGAACATCGATGTAAGCGATGGTAGTATCTTCGCTAATTGTTACTTCGTCTTTTACTGCTAACGGGGCCGTATTTGATACAGCGTTTACGGTAATTGTAACATATGTACTGGTATCAGAACAATTCACACCATTTAAGCTACTTGTTATAACTCTCCTTAAATAAGTTGTTACCGAAATTCCCACAGGCGGATCATAACCAGAAGAAGTTGCACCTCCGATATTTGTATAGCCTGTAACTCCGCTGATTATGCTTTGCTGCCACTGATAGGACACAGTACCAGTACCAAAGGCGCCGCTTACAGTTAAGGCGGCTGGGTCATCCCCACTACTCACAGTTTGATTGCCGGATGCAGTTCCTCCAACAACCTCATTAACGATCACTTTAACCGTATCGGAATAAGCTGTTGCACAGCTTCCGTTTGTAACTTCAGCACGGTAATAGGTATTTGTATTTAAATTACCGGTGCTATACAATGCGCTTGTGGCTCCGCTACCGGAACTTACATTCGACCAACCTGTTGATCCGTTTGCCGATTGTTGCCACTGAATAATACCGGTGTAACCATTTAACGATATGGTAGTGCTGCTACCTGAACATACTGAGGCATCGGTTATAGTGGCATCGCCACCCACACTGGCAGCTGCCACACTTACCAATACTGTATCGGAATAAGCTGATGCACAGCTTCCGTTTGTAACTTCAGCACGGTAATAGGTATTTGTAGTTAAATTACCGGTGCTATACAATGCGCTTGTGGCTCCGCTACCTGCACTTACATCCGTCCAGCCGGTTAAACCATCGGCCGATTGTTGCCACTGAATACTTCCTGTATAGCCACTTAATGTGATAGTAGTGGTATTGCCCGAACAAATTGTGACATTGGCTGGGCTGGCATTGCCTCCTACACTTGAAGAGATGCTGGCAGTTACTTCCAGTCTTGAAGTACTATAACAACTGAATTGTGATGCTTCTGCATAATATTTTTTATTATTTACAATCTCATCCGTGCTATTATATATATTTCCTCCCGAGGGTGCATCGTACCAAATTATTGTTCCCGGGCCTGAAACTGTTGCTTCCAGATCTAAAATAGTAGCTCCATCACATAAGCTCTGATTAGCATCGCCCGTTGGTACCTCCGGATTACCTTCTGCAACAGTTACAGCTAATCTTGAAGAGCTTGTACATCCTGTTGTAGAATTTTCTGATTCAGCATAATAGGTTGATCCATCTGACAAAACTGTACTTGCCGCCAGTAAATTACCGTTAGAAGATGCATCATACCATTTAATAGTACTTCCACTTGGAGCTATAACATTCAGATCTCCTAATGTTGTTGAACCAGCGGAACAATATGTTTGATTCGTACTACCGGAAGGTATTGCTGGAAGCGGGTTAACAGTAAGAGCTACTGTGTCGCTCAATATAATTTTGCATGATCCGTATGGAAACTTTGATGCCAAAACCCTTAACAGAGTTGGATTTTCACTTAGTTGGTCTGTGTATAGGTCAATATCTGCTCCATTTCCCATAAATGAAAAGCCAAAAGTACTGCTATCACTGGCTAAAATTGGGGTGTAAATCACTCCCGATTCAGAACTTTCTACAGTAATTATTCCGTATTCTTCAGCACAATAAATACTAGTGCTTGCCGAGATTGTTTTATCTAAAGGAGACAAACAGCTCACGATAGCCGATGTACTGCTAAAATCACTTTCGCACGAAGATTCATTTTCAAGAGTTACCTGCACCGTACTTCCAACTGCCAAATCGAAACTGGTTAAGCCATTTGCCGACCAGGAACCATTTGCTGAAATAGTTACTCCTGAGCCTACAAGGGTTTCATCAACATACACTTTTAAGGTAGTTGGGTAGCTTGCATCGTTAATGGTTCCACTAACAACGGTTTCTCCTTCGGTAGGCTGATCGATAGTAATTGTTACACCTGATAAACTTGTTTTTGTTGAAATAGTAATGGTATCGGAATCTTCACTCTCAATTATGGCTGCACTTGAAACAGTCGCGGCAATCCGATCACCAGCCGTTAAGTTTAAACCTGAGATGGTCCAAACACCTCCGGCTTGAACAGTTGTTGTGTTTAGTAATGATCTGCCGGAAGTAACATCATATAAATTTACCTGACTGCCCAATTCTTCTACTGAAACACCAGAGACAGAAGTTACTGGTGTTGATAAAGAACACCCTTCAGTATTGATAATTGGGCTTATTCCATCTCGTTTAACATATACGGTATTTGAGACATCTGACAAACATTGCCCTGAAACAATTTGCTTTGCAGTAATCACGCTTCCTTCCTTCAGATTTGAAACAGAAATACTCCAGTTATAAGGAGTACTTGCATCCGACGTTGTTGTTCCGATTTGTACACCATCTGCATATAAATTTATGAGGGATGAACCTTCGGTCCCCACACCAACGATGCTCGTAGTTGTTTCTGTAACCTCACTCGTTGTAATGGTTGGAGCCGCACTAACTCCAGAGGCATAGCCACAGTAGTAGAAATAATCGGATTCACACTCTCCGGGTTGTTGAATGGTTATTAAATAAACATCTGAACCAAAACAGTTGCCTGTTTTACATTTAAATTCAATATCGTAATCTCCTGAAGTTATTGTTGCAGGATTACTGTCACCTGCTGACCCTCCTGTAGTAGCCAGATTGGCATTTGGGAAAATGGTCCCATCAGAATAATATAATGTAATAATACTTCCTTCGGCATAACCAGGATCAACTGTTATTGCAACTCCCTTATTGGCGTTACTATTTATCACTCCGCCTGTAATTGGATTTGAGCATTGAGAGGCAACAATAGTTTCATCGCAGTTATCATAAGATTCTCCCTTCCCTTCGGCAGTGGCTGCTGCTTTCACAATCTGTCCATCGGTTAATGTTACAGCCGGACTTAAGGAAGAAATATCAATTGCCCAAGAAGTACCACTTGTAGTTGTTGTGGCACTCCCCAGTAAAGTTGAGCCATCGCTATGATAAAGAAAAACTTCAACCGATGTTCCGGAAGCTTCTGTTGAGCTTCCTGTAATTAAAGCATCGGTTGATCTCACCGGATCAATCGATGGGCAATCTGAACGATCAAGAATCTCCCCGCCCGGAGGAGTCGGAGTTTGTTCCTCTATCAGATCAATAAAAATTTGATCAATATTAGAGCCGGTGGTTACTCCCCCAATATCAGACAAGGCATTGTTCCCAGTTGCTTCATGCGGATTCATGGTAGTTAAGGCAACAATACGAATTGGGGTATTTTCATCAATCCCCAACGTACTTAAATCAGGATCATTAAAATCAGTTATCGGAATAAAAAAATCATAAAAATAATCAGCGTCGCCACCTGCATTTGAAACGGCAATCGATTGCTGACAATTCGTATCAAAAGAATTGCTCGTGGCCTGAATTCCATTCGTTAATCCATCAACAAAATAAACATCAACAGAAAAATTCGTTTTTAGCACAATCTCCATCTCAAAACCTGGGTTTCCGGGAAGGGCATTGGGATCAGCATTTATACCTGTAAAACCGAATTTTTGGTCGGTATCGATTAATAACGAATACGACTTTGAGTTCGGGGCATATCCCCCCATACGAAAACGATAAAGGATATTCGTACCATCATTATAGGTAAGGATGGCATTATTGCCCGCTGCATCGGTTCCTACAATTTCGATAAAACCATCGGTTGGTCCACGCAAAATATCGTCTGAGGGGTCGGGTCGAACAATTGCCACATAAGGTATTTCGCTTTGTGTTACGTCATCTCCGGGAGGATTGGTAAAACCAATTTGCACTCCGTTTGTTTTTTTCGAAACATAACCATCACCATCGGGATCCAGTACTGTTTGACCAGGCGTCTCTGCCGGTTTTATTATTAATCCGGGTGTTTGTGAGAACCCAACGCTACAAAACAATAAATTTACCAGAACAATAAGTAAAGATCTTCGCATTCTAAAGATTTTTCTATTTAACAATTAATTCTTATGCAAAAAGGAATAGCGCTTGCGATATGCAACACAATAGATATCTTGCACACCTGAAAACAGGCGCACAAAACCTTAGCACACAATTCTTTTACGAAAGCAAAAATACAACTTCTTCTAACTTTTATGCTAAATAATTCTAACAATTACTAACACTCTATGTTAACAACAATACTATTATATATTTATTCGTTATTTCCCTTCCCGATAGTCGATCAAAACTTCTTTTAAAACTCATTTTCCGTCTATTGACAACACTACCTCTACAACTTTTCTTTCACAATATGCCAAAAAAATTTTATTGCCAATATTCTTTTAATCTTGGTAGATTCTTATTTATCTTTAACTTTCTTTGTAAGGGGGCAAAATGGGATTAATATTTAAGGAAAAATTAGGACTTTACACCGACTTGTATGAGCTGACGATGGCTCAGGGGTACTTTTATTGCCATAAAAAAGACCAGCAAACTTCCTTTGATTACTATTTCAGAACCAATCCATACAAAGGTGGTTATACCGTTTTTGCAGGTTTACAGGATTTTATCGATGCCCTGCAGGAATTCACCTATTCAAAATCAGATCTGGAATTTCTAAAAGCAAACGGATTCAAGGATGAGTTTCTGGAGTATCTGCGCGACTTCAAATTCTCCGGAGATATTCACAGTGTAAAAGAAGGAGAGATTGTTTTTCCGAACGAGCCGCTTCTGTCGGTTGAAGGAAACATTATTGAATGCCAGTTGGTGGAAAGTATTTTGCTGAATATTCTGAATTTCGAATCGCTGATTGCCACAAAGGCTTTCCGGATCAAACATATCTCGGGGCAAAAATTATTTGCCGATTTTGGGCTGCGCAGGGCACAGGATTTTGGTGCCATTCATGCCAGCCGCGCAGCCTGTATCGGTGGCGCTTCATCCACATCAAATACCCTGGCCGGAAAAATATATGATATCCCTGTTAGCGGAACGATGGCGCACAGCTGGGTACAAAGTTTCGATTCGGAACTGGAAGCTTTCCGAGCTTTTGCAGAAACCAATCCCGACAATACGATTTTGTTGGTTGACACCTACGACACGTTAAAATCTGGCGTGCCGAATGCCATTACCATTGGTCATGAAATGGCTGCAAGAGGCGAAAAACTAAAGGGCATTCGTTTGGATAGCGGCGATTTGGCTTACCTCAGCAAAAAGGCCAGGAAGCAACTGGACAACGCCGGATTACATGATGTTCAGATTCTGGCATCGAACCAGCTGAACGAATACGTTATTAAAACCTTATTGCTCGATCAGAATGCGGCCATCGACGGTTTTGGAATCGGCACGGAAATGATTACCGGGAAAAGCGATGCTGCCCTCGATGGTGTTTATAAACTCACCGAGATTGACGGAGAACCCAAAATGAAATTCTCGGAAAATATTGAAAAAATTACCCTGCCCGGAAAGAAACAACTGGTAAGGTATTTTGATGACGAAGGCAAGTTCTTCCGCGACGGTATTCTGCTGCAGGATGAAAACCCGGAAGAAGTTAGTACGATATATCACCGGATTTATTCCGAAAAAAACACCGAAGTCTCCAAACTAAAAGTGGAGCGTCTTCGCGAAAAAGTCGTTGAACAGGGAAATATCTTGCTTCAACACAAAAATCCGGTAGAAATATATGATTACCTAAAAAGCAGGGCCGCTTTATTACCCGACGAGCATAAACGTTTTATCAGTCCACACCTGTACAAAGTTGGTATTTCTAACGAATTAATGGCTACCCGCAACGCTCTGACTCAAAAATTAAGAACGTTACACTAAGTTATTTTATGACAGAAATTACACGACCTACACTAATTGTTGATAAAGAAGTTTGCCTGCAAAACATTGAACGGATGGTAAAAAAAGCGGAGAACTATAATCTTCGGTTAAGGCCCCATTTCAAAACGCATCAGGCAGCAAAGGTCGGTGAGTGGTTTAAACGTTTCGGGATCAGCCAAATCACGGTTTCATCGGTGTTAATGGCTGAATATTTTGCATCAAACGGCTGGAGTGATATAACACTGGCGTTTCCCTTAAATATTCTGGAAATTAGCCGGATTAACCGTTTGGCCGACTCCATAAAACTAAATGTACTACTTGAAAACAGGGAGGCGACAGAAGTGCTGGCCGGAAAAGCTAGCAACAAAATT
>NZ_JBFHGM010000285.1:0-6431 GCF_041583095.1 Draconibacterium sp. | reverse complement strand
TACTGCATATCGAGGTAAGCGCGCGCTGCCGGCGACATTAATACCTGCGCACCTTTTTCAACGCCCATAGTAGTGTTTTTAACATCGGCCCAGAATTGTACGGTAACATCATCAATTAATTTGGCGTTGGCAATTTCGTCCCAGCCAATAATTTTTTTACCGTGTTTTTTTACGATGTCCTGAACTTTATTTACAAAATACACATAGTCGTCGTGCGCTGTAACATGCGATTCATCGCCGCCAATATGGATGTAAGGGCCGGGAGTTATTTCAGCCAACTCGCGAATAACTTCGTCGATAAACTGGTAAGTAATTTCTTTGTCGGTGCAAAGTGTACTGAATCCAACCTCAGTGCCGGTATAAAGCTCGCGGGCTTTGCCGTCGCAATTCAACTCTGCGTACGATGCAAGTGCTGCATTGGTATGTCCCGGCATATCAATTTCAGGAACGATCATAATCTGGCGATCGGCTGCGTACTGAACCAATTCTTTATATTGTTCCTGTGTATAAAATCCTCCTTCGCCGCCACCAACTTCAGTTTGACCACCAATTTCGGTAAGTTTTGGCCACGACTTAATTTCAATTCGCCAGCCCTGGTCATCCGTTAAGTGCAGGTGAAGCACATTCATTTTGTACATGGCCAGAAAATCGATGTATTGTTTTACTTCTTCAACATTAAAAAAGTGACGCGAAACATCGAGCATGGCTCCACGGAAGGTGTATTCCGGTGCGTCGGTAATAATTCCGGTAGGTACGTATAATGGCTGTGAATTATCGGCCTCAACAGGTAATGTTTGCAACAGGGTTTGAATGCCAAAGAAACATCCGGCAGCGTCGGCTCCCTGAATTGAAATCAGATGTTTTTTAATGTTCAGCTCATAACCTTGTTCACTTAAGTGTCCGTTGTCGACATTCGAAATATAAATCTCTCTCGAAGGGGGAGTAGTAGTTGGTTTTACGGTAATTAATTCCCCGGTAAGCTGATTGATTTTTTCAGCCAGTAACTCAGCCGAACGAAGCACTCCTTCGCTACCTGCCTGCACATAAATTACGCCGGCCTTGTTAAGGTTGAAGCCATCGCCCGTGGCAGTTACACTTGTTGGTTTTGGTATAAAAGCCGTTTTTGTAAGATCGGTTTCAACTTTCTCGGAACAGGATTGAAACATAGATAAGAGGATTACAAAAATTGACAAAACTGATATCTTTCTCATTTAGTTAGTTTTTAAAAAATTTAAATAGATGATAAAAATATGGAAAAAATTTAATTTATAAGCTAACTCGATATGTTTTTGCCCAATATATTTTTGGGTGAAATTCTGCTTTAAAAGCGTTCAAATGTTTTGAGATTATCGTTAAGTGGTTCAGGATGGATAGTGGTGATAAAACCAAATTCCTTTTTGATGGCTTTCTCAATCTTTGTGCAGATTTCGTGCGTTTCGTAGAGTGTCATTTCCGGGGGAAGTTTTATATGGCAGCTCATTTCGGTGTGGTTGCCGTAGTGGTGCAGGTGTATATGATGCAGGTTAACCCGGATTGTGCAATTAAGGGCAACAGTTTTATGAATTTTTTCCAATAAGTCGTCAGAAGGACTTTCGCCAAGAAGTGATTTGATTTCTTTCGACAGGATTTCGAAACTGGCATAAGCAATCATAATGGCAACAATAAAACCTAAAACAGCATCTGTCCACCAGAAATACTTACCTACAAGCATACCAATCAATATAATAACCGATGAAAGCGCATCGGTACGGTGATGCCAGGCATCAGCTTTTAAAATGGTTGAGTTGGTTTTCCGATATCCGAAAAAGGCATATTGGGCCAGTAACTCCTTGGAAATAATAGAAATAATGGTAGCCACCCAGGCAAGGGTTCCGAAAACGGTTTGTTCGCGTGTGCCAAACTTATCTACCGATTTCAGGACAAAGTCGAAAGCAACGATTGCCAGCAAAACCCCTATTATAATGGCAGCAATGTGTTCTGCACGTCCATGACCGAACGGATGATCGTCGTCGGCCGGTTTGCTCGAAATCTTTCCGCCGATTAAAACAATTACCGATGAAACGGAGTCGGTGAGTGTATGCCAGGCATCAGCAATTAAAGCCACCGATCCTGTTACAATTCCAGCCCAGTATTTTAAGCCGAAAAGCAGGGTGTTGACAATAATGGATATCCAGCCTTCACGAAATATGTACCTGTTGTTTTGCATCCGGTATGGTATGTGGTTTAAAAGTAGGTAAAACAGATTAAAAACGGAAAGGTTTATTGCGACAATAGTTTCTGAAGACCGGGTTTGTAATAGCGGCCAACAGGTAGTTTTTTGCCCTTAATTTCGACAAACCCCGCACCAATCGATTCAATTTTATCGACAGAAACGATATAACCGCGATGAATTTGCAGAAACCATTTGGCGGGAAGTAAATCAGAGAGATGACTGATGCGTTCCTTGGTTACAATTTTTTGGTCGGCTGTGTAGGCTATTACATAATCGCCGAGGCTTTCGAAATACAGGATGTCGGTAAGATTTACTTTATGATGTTTCTTATCGGCTTTCAGAAAAATAAAATCGCGGGTTTCCTGCTCAAACGATACCGACTCGTTTGAACTTGTTTGCAACACCAGAAAATGGTTAATGGCCTTGGTAAAACGTTCGAACGAAATGGGTTTTAGCAGGTAATCGACCACGTTTAACTCAAATGCATCGATGGCATAATCGCGGTAGGCTGTTGTAAAAATTACTTTGGGCGGGTGCACCAGCGATCGGATAAAATCAACTCCCGTAATTTGAGGCATCTGAATATCGCAAAACAGCAGGTCGATGTTTTCCTTTTGCAGAACGGGCATTGCCTCCAACGCGTTGTTACACTCGGCAACAATCTCGAAATCGGTAAAAACCGACAGGTGGTTCCGGATTACCCGAATGGCAATGGGTTCGTCGTCTATGATGATGCAGCGGTACATTATTCAGCTAATTCTAATGCTAAAGTTACTGAAAAAGTGGATTCTTTTTCGTCGATTTCCAACTTGTATTTTTTGGGGTAAAGTAACTGCAGTCGTTTTTTTACATTACTCAGGCCAATTCCTTTCGACAGGTTTTTAATGTGTGGTTTCGCCGGATTTTTTGAATTTTCGATTTTAAATACCACGGAAGTGTGTCGTGTTTTTAAACTGCAGCTAATATTTGCCGTTCCGGGATTGTGGCTCACACCATGTTTAAACGCATTCTCTACAAATGGCAGCAGAAGCAGTGGTGCAATTTGCAGGTTATTGGTTTCTTGGGGAAAATCAGTTGTTATGCTTAATTTCTCTGAGTAGCGTAACTTTTCAATTTCGATATAATTCTTCAGGTTCAGAATCTCGTCGAAAAGCAAAACCTTTTGTTCGTTGCAGCGGTAAAGTATATAATCCAGAATATCGGAAAGACGCAGCACCAGCCCCGGTGCTTCATCCGATTTTTCAATGGTAAGCCCGTAGAGGTTATTCAGCGTGTTGAACAGAAAATGCGGATGAATCTGTGCTTTTAACAACTTCAGTTCAGCTTCTTTCAACTTCAATTCGGTATTTAGTTTTTTATGTTCCAGCTCGTTCTTTTCCTGCTGAATAAAAAAGGCACGTTTTATCTGTTTAACCGCAATGGCAAAAAACACTATAAAATTCAGCGAAATAACCTGTAGTTCAGGCCGAAGCACCGACGGATCGATAATTGCTTTATTGTTTAGTATATAAATGAGTGCATAAAACACGATTAGTAACGAAAGCCAAACACCCGTAAGCAAGGTAAAAAAACTGTAGAGCAGGAACAGCCCATAGCGTTTTTTCCAGAGGTAGCGCGGCACTAAAAAGTGGTTAAAAAAGTAGGTGAGCAAAATAGCCACCGGCAGCAACCCGGCCGAGAAAATAATGGTTGCCTCGCGAAAAGCACTATTCCAGTTAAACATGAAAAAGTAGAAGCAGGCAACCAGTATCCAAAATGCTACGTGGTAGGCAGGTCGGATGTACTTCGAGTTTTTTACCCGGGTTATTATATATTGGATCTTATCGGTCATAACACAATTAATACGTAAATTATCGAGGATTTTTATATTAACCTATTATTATCGTCTAAAATCACAGAAATGAAGATGAATAACTTAAAACCCGAAGGATAAGTTATCCTCACCGGAAATTGTTACTGAGCGTTGGTTTGTGGTTGTTAAACGATTAAATTCTTACTAACTACAGAAAGTGCAGTAGCTTGCCGGTGTAAACTTTAAAATTAATGATCATGAACTTTTTAGAATTTCATAAAGCAGGTGGCCCGTTTATGGGAGTAATAACTTTAATGGGCTTGTTAATGCTGGTAGTAGCCGGAATTAAAATTTATCAGATGGCTGTGCAAAAGCATTATGATTTGAAACTGGTGAGCTTGATTCGAATGGCCGGATTATTTGCCGCAGCATTGGGTGTACTGTCGCAAATTATTGGAATTGTACAGGCACTGGAGGCGATAAGGGCAGCTGCTGATATTTCGCCTGAGATGGTGATGGGCGGAGCGATTGTTAGCTTTTACAGCACCATTTGGGGGCTAATAGTGCTGGTGGTTTCCTTACCGATCTACTATGTGCTAAAAGAATTTATGAAACTGAAAATGACTGGAAACAATTAAACAAAGTAATTCAGCTTAATAATTAGAGCAGGCTTTCTTCGGAAGACCTGCTTTTTTTTATCAGCTTTTTTCGATCCCTGAATCCACATAGGGGACTTTTGGTTGATGAATAGAAGTAGGGCCTTGATTCTTACGACGGTCTCATTCCTCCCTTTTTGGGGGCTTAGGTGGCGGCTGTATTTTTTCTTTGAAATATACGGTAACAGTGATTGAAAATGAGGCTACTTTATTTTATCCGAAACCTTACCGATAACCTTGTTTAGCACCGGAATTTTGTTGAGCCTTTCGAATAAACTGCTTTTGCCATAATGCAAAGCAATATTCCGCATGTAGGTAAACAGTCCCAAACTGTGGGCTGCAAAAAGAACCGGATCAAGTCGGATGATTGAATAGGTGAAAATCATTAACGAGCCGCAAGTGCTGATAATCCAAAATCCCAGCGGGAAGTACGATTCCTTTTTACTCTCGGAGTGAATCCACTGGTAAAAAAAGCGAGAGATAAATACTACTTGCGCGGCGGTTCCCCAAATCATCCAGAAAAGCGACACGTCTTCGTTGTGCAGGATGTTGGCAAAACTGCCCGATGTAAGCAGCCAAACCCAATACGCAACAGGAATAGCCAATGCAAGAACTTTTATGGCCCAGTACATTTTGGTCCAAACATTTTTAAGCTGCAGGTTCCGGATGTAAATTCCGTATACCAGCGACTGACCCATTACAATGGCAAAATCGTGGCGCAGAATTCCATAAGTCAGCATCATTATAGACGCCACCAGGCTAATCTGCCAGTAAATAACAGGCGATATTACTTCACCTTCTTTTTCCGATTTAAACCATTGCGCGATGGTGCGGATAAAGAATAATCCCTGGGCAAAAAATCCAAGTCCTATAATTAAAATGCCTTCCATGTATTGTTATTGCGAGGCAAATTTAATAAACGTAACGAATAAGCTGTGTGAGCATTGGAGATATTAAAGCTGTTCGAGCTTTTTTAATGTTTCGTGCGCTGCTTTTTGGTGTGCTTCTTTTTTAGAGGTTCCAACACCCTCGCCAGCCTTTTTATTATCGATTTTAACAACCGCTTTAAATCGGGGCTGCTTAATCTTTTCGTCCGTTTCTTCAGTGGTTTCAAACTCTATTTCCCGTTTGTTTTTCTGGCTCCACTCAATCAACTGGCTTTTAAAATTCGAGTCTGCCTGTTCAATTTCGTTCAGATCAACAAATTGCGGAAGGATTTTCTTGGTAACAAAAAACTTAGCCGCTTTATAATCTTTATCGAGATAAATGGCACCGATCAGCGCTTCAAGCGCATCGCCGTAAATGTGGCTTTTATCGATGTTTTTTGTGGTATTCGAATCAATAAAAACATGCAATCCCATTTCGTGCGTTAACTGCGTGAGGATGGCACGGTTTACCAGTTTCGACCGGGTTTTGGTTAAAAAACCTTCGTCTTCCTGAGGGAAACGGTTGTAGAGAAAATCGGCAATAACAGCACCAAGAATGGCATCGCCGAGGTACTCCAATCGTTCGTTGTTAACAAAATTGCCCTGCGAATCGACCATCGATGCCGACTTATGAATAAAAGCAAGATCGTATAAACGTAAATTTTGGGGGTAAAATCCTAAAAGATCTTTTAAAAACAAATAAAACTCTTTTCGATCAGACGAAAAGAGTTTTACTCGTTGTACTATTTTTCTAACCACAGTGTACTATAGTTTTTTAAAAACTACTGTTGCATTATGTCCACCAAAACCAAATGTATTGCTAATAGCTACATTGATTTCCCTTT
>NZ_JBFHGM010000284.1:0-6459 GCF_041583095.1 Draconibacterium sp. | reverse complement strand
CAGCAAATACCTTTCAATACGTAAAGTAAAGTATCTTGTAAATTAGCTACATCACTGGTTTTTCCACATACTCCTGCAATAGTACAGCCGGTTCCTTTGGCTGCTTCCTGACATTGAAAACAAAACATACTCATTTCTACTATTCTTTATTTAGATTATTCTTTTGATTTTTTTTGTGAAAAGGGGCTGATTTTATCACAACTTAATTGGGTAATTTTTGTGGTTTACATCCACTCATCACTTAATATATCGCCTTTAATTCCTATCACAACTTCTTTAACGGGTACCTTTCGCGATGCCATTTGGGTGGCCATTTTTACCATTTGCGACAATCCTCCGCAACATGGAACTTCCATAATTACTACGGTTATTGTGTTTACTCTCGATTCGTCAATTAAATTCACCAGTTTCTGAATGTAGATATCCTTTCCCTGGTCGAGTTTTGGACAGGCGATTACCATTTTTCGACCTTTTATAAAGTCGTTGTGGAAATTGCCGTATGCAAAACCTGCACAGTCGGCAGCTACCAAAAGATCGGCGCCCTGGAAATAACTTGCTGCCGGGTTAATCAAATGCATTTGCACCGGCCATTGGGTAAGTTCCGATGGCATTTCTGAAGCAGGAGCGGCCATTTTTAAACCACCTGCATCAAAAGCCATTGGTGCCGAACCCGGACATCCGCCGCTGGCACAACCACCACCCGAAGTTTGTTCTTCTTTAGCTCCGTGAAGCAATTCGTGCACTTCGCTGATCTCGAAAGGCATGGCCTCGCGATTGGCTTTTATAAAACTCAATGCCTGCTGCAAATAACCTGTTTCGTTATGATCCTGCAAGTGTTTCAGGTGCGCAAACATGGTGGCTTTTCCTTGTTTTACCATTTGCGAAATGGTTGTAATTTCGTCGTAAGCATCAGCTTCGCGCTCTTCAATGGTAATTGCACCTTCCGGACAATGACCAATACAAGCTCCCAGTCCGTCGCACATTAACTCACTAATCAGTCGTGCTTTTCCGTCAATAATTTGCAACGCGCCTTCGTGGCAGTTGGGCACGCAAACGCCGCATCCGTTGCATAAATCCTCGTCAATTTTAATTATCTCCCGTATCATCTTTTTTATTCTTTTCTTTAAGTTTACGCAACAAAAGTATGACACTACTGTTTCTCAAAGTGTACCAATTGTTACAAAATGATAGATTATTCAATTCTTGTTAAAAGTCCATTGTTTAATGGCATTTCAGAAGAAGAGTGCCGGACGTTGTGCTCGAAAATTCATTACCAGGTACGTAAATTCGAAAAGGATGCGATTGTTGTGCAGGGAGGCGAGGAGGTTACCAACTTGTTTGTTGTGCTTTCCGGAAGTGTTCGGGGCGAGATGATCGATTACTCGGGCAAAACGGTGAAGATCGAAGACATTGAAGCACCGCGCCCATTGGCAGCTGCTTTTTTGTTTGGTAAAGAGAATAAGTTTCCGGTTACCGTAACTGCCAATAAAAAGGTGGAAATGTTGGCTATTCCGGTTGTTGAATTTCTGAAATTACTGCAGTTAAACACACGTTTGTTACGCAACTATTTAAATAGCATTTCAACCCGTGCACAGTTTCTTTCGCAAAAACTGCATTTTCTGAGTTTTAAAACCATTAAAGAAAAAGTTGCGCACTTTTTGCTTCAACAGGCGGGCGACCGCTTTCATTCGTTCGAACTAAAAAATACCCAACAACAGCTGGCCGAATTGTTTGGAGTTACACGACCGTCGCTGGCGCGTGTTCTTGGCGAAATGCAAAATGAGAACCTGATAAAAATTGAAAAGAAAACCGTTACCCTGCTCGATAAACAGGGACTGAATAATTTATTGAAGAATGGATAAAAATCCGGATTTGATCCGCTACAACATATTTAAACCTTTTGCAAATATTTGCGCTTTTACCACCACCAAAAACACCTTGCCTATTGAGCGGGTACGCTACAGCAATATGCCCGAGAATAAGGCAAAACTGGCCGAGGCACTGGCGCTGGAAGTTCGACAAATGGTTTATCCCGATCAAACGCATAGTAATTGTGTTGCCGAAGTTCGGGAAGTTCCCGATGCTGTAATTTCAGAAACCGATGCACTGGTTACCAATCAGGCCAGACTGTGTTTGTGTGTGCAAACGGCCGATTGTGTTCCGATGCTATTGTTCGATCCAAAGGCGAAAGTTATTGCAGCCATTCATGCCGGGTGGCGCGGTACCGTTGGCGGAATAGTTGAAAAGGCGATTAGCAAAATGACTAACTACGGCGCTTCTGCTAAAAATATTGTGGCTGCCATTGGGCCGTCAATAAGTCCTGAGATTTACGAAGTGGGTGACGAAGTGGTGGCTGCTGCCCAAAAGTCGATTCCCAATGTTGAAGCAACTTTGCACAAAAACGGGTCGGGCAAATTTCATTTTAATCTCTGGGAGGCCAACCGGCAATTGTTGTTAAAAAACGGGGTGCCGGCTCAAAATATTGAGGTGCTCGGAGCATGTTCATTTTCCGATAATGAAAAATACTATTCGGCACGAAGAGATGGGATTGATACGGGAAGAATGGTTTCGGGAATTATGTTGAAAGGGTAGGTTAGAGATGTAAATTTCTATGTTTTTGCAGTTATAAACAGGCATTTTGTTACCAATTCTCATCCTTCTGTAGTTAGAAGCGGGCATTTGGGCAAAAATATCCCTCCTTCCGCATACAGAAGGCAGTGCTTTTAAACAAAAATGCCCTCTTCCGCATGCAGAAGGCAGTGCTTTTAAACAAAAATGCCCTCTTCCGCATACAGAAGGCAATGCTTTTAAACAAAAATGCCCTCTTCCGCATGCAGAAGGCAGTGCTTTTAAACAAAAATGCCCTCTTCCGCATTCAGAAGGCAGTGCTTTTAAACAAAAATGCCCTCTTCCGCATACAGAAGGCAATACTTTTAAACAAAAATGCCCTCTTCCGCATACAGAAGGCAGTGCTTTTGAACAAAAATGGCCCCTTCCGCATACAGAAGGCAGTGCTTTTAAACAAAAATGGCCCCTTCCGCATACAGAAGACCATATATTTTTGAAAAAATGCCCGCTTCTAATTACAAAAGGTAATGAATTTGCAAAAAAATGCCCCCTTCTGCACTTGTTGGCCTATAGTTGTTGGCTACATTTCACGTTAATAAGATTTAATTCTAATGTACTGTTCTCTGAGTTTTCAGCAAAAGCCTTATCTTCGCAACTATTAAAAATTTCGAACATTTACGCTTTCAGAAATCACTTGAAAATGAAGCAATACAGATTGTTTAATATCGTCTTTGGCTGGGTTAGTTTTTTAATTGCAGCCATTGTTTATTTAATGACCATTGAACCCACTGTGAGTTTTTGGGACTGTGGCGAATTTATTACAACAGCTTTTAAATTTGAAGTAGGTCACCCGCCGGGGGCACCGATTTTTATGATCGTTGGCCGCTTCTTCACGCTATTTGCAGGCCCTGAAGGCGCCGCAAAAATGGTGAATGTGCTTTCAGCACTGGCCAGTGCCGGAACCATTATGTTCCTGTTTTGGACCATCACACACCTGGCAAAAAAGATAATGGTAAAAGCCGAAGAGGTTTCACTGGGGCAAACCATTTCAATTTGTGCAGCAGGTTTGGTGGGAGCGCTGGCTTACACATTCTCCGATACCTTTTGGTTTTCGGCTGTTGAAGGCGAAGTTTACGCCAGCTCGTCGTTGTTAACGGCTGTGGTATTCTGGGCCATTTTAAAATGGGAAAACGTTGCCGACGAAAAATATGCCAACCGCTGGCTGATATTTATTGCTTATGTCATTGGCCTGTCAATCGGGGTTCACTTGCTGAATCTGCTGGCAATTCCGGCCATTGTTTTTGTTTATTATTTCAGAAAATATGAAGTAACCCGCAACGGAATTATCTGGGCTTTGGTAGCTTCGGTGGTGTTGCTGGGAGCGATAATGTACGGTATTATTCCGGGATTTGTAACCATTGCATCGTGGTTCGAACTGATGTTTGTTAACGGCTTTGGTTTGCCTTATCACTCGGGAGTTTTCTTTTATGTTGTGCTGGTAATTGCCGCCATTGCCTTTGGAATTTACTACACGCACAAAAAACAAAAAGTGGTATGGAACACCGTGTTACTGGGGGTTGCCGTAATTCTTATCGGTTACTCATCGTTTGCCATAATTATTATTCGTTCATCGGCTCAACCGCCAATGGATCAGAATAGTCCGAATGATACTTTCTCGCTGTTGGGCTACCTTAACCGCGAACAATACGGATCACGTCCGTTGTTTAGCGGTCAGTACTACAATTCGCCTTACAAAGTGGGCGATCGTTTTACCGAAGGAAGTCCGGTTTATTCGCAGGTCGACGGAAGATATGAAATTACTTACCATCGTTTTAATCCGAATTACGACGAGAGATTTACCACCGTTTTCCCACGTATGTGGAGCAATATGGACCCGCAACACGAGCAGGATTATCAGCAGTGGGCACAAATAAAAGGTACACGTATTCAGTTCCGCAACGAACGTGGCGAGGTAGAAACAATTGTAAAACCAACCATGGGCGAGAACCTGCGGTTTTTCTTTCGGTACCAGGTAAATCATATGTACTGGCGCTACTTTATGTGGAACTTTGTGGGGCGCCAAAACGACATCCAGGGACACGGAGATATACTCTACGGAAACTGGTTGAGTGGTATAAAATTTCTTGATGAGGCTCGTTTGGGCAATCAGGATAATTTACCTGCTGAACTGGCCAATAACAAAGCCCGAAACACCTATTTCTTTCTGCCCTTGCTGCTCGGATTACTGGGTATATTTTTCCAGTATAACCGTGGTAAAGAAGGCCGGAAAGGACTTTGGGTGGTATTCCTGCTGTTTGTATTAACCGGCTTGGCCATTGTAATTTATCTGAACCAGTATCCGCATCAGCCGCGCGAACGCGATTATGCGTATGCCGGTTCGTTCTATGCCTTTGCAATCTGGATTGGTTTGGGAGTGCTGGCCATTTCCGAAACATTGAAAAAATATATTCCGGAAACACTTGCCGGAGGAATTGCCGGACTGGTAACACTGATTTTGGTTCCCGGAATTATGGGGGCGCAAAACTGGGACGACCATGATCGATCGGGACGATATACTGCCCGCGATTTTGGTGCCAATTACCTGAAAACGTGCGAGCCCAATGCGGTGATCTTTACCAATGGCGATAACGATACCTTCCCGCTGTGGTACAACCAGGAGGTGGAAGGTGTTCGTACCGATGTTCGGGTGTGTAACCTAAGCTATCTGCAAACCGATTGGTATATCGATCAGATGCGCCGACAAGCTTACGATTCGGAGCCGATTGATTTTACTTTAAAACCCGAACAGTACCTGTTGGGAACCCGCGATGCGGTTTATCTACTCGACGATTCGCGCATAAAACGCGATTACATTGGATTAGAAGAAGGCATTGATTTTATTGCCAACGATAATCCTGCTACCAAACTGCAGCAGGCCGACAATGCCGCTTATTTGCCGAAAAAGAAACTTCACTTTAAAGTGGATAAGGAAGCAGTGATCAGAAATAAAGTGGTTGCTCCGGAAGATTACGACAAAATTGTTGACGAGATCGTTATCGATTTGTCGGGAAAAAGTATGCTATCGAAAGACGAAATGATGGTGCTCGATATGCTGGCAACCAACAACTGGGAACGCCCTATTTACTGGTCGATTACCGTTGGCCGCAGCAAATATCTGAATCTTAGCGATTATTTCCAGGTGGAAGGTTTTGCCTACCGTTTGGTACCGATAAAAACGCAGAGTAATCCGCAGCAATTGCAGTTTGGCCGGGTGAATACATCTGTGATGTACGATAACCTGATGAACAACTTCAAGTGGGGTAACATGAATGATCCTGAAGTTTACCTCGACGAAACCAATACCCGCATGATGACCAACATCCGAAACAGTTTTAACCGTCTGGCATCGGCATTGGTTGAGGAAGGTAAAAAGGATTCGGCCATTGCAGTTATCGACCGGTGCAACGAGTTGTTGCCAAACAGCATTATTCCTTACGAATATTTCGCATTGGAGCTGGCCAACAGTTATGTCCGCGCCGGAGCAAACGAAAAAGGTCTTGAAATGGTTGAAACGGCGTACGGTGTGTTCAACGACGAACTGAATTATTATTTCTCGTTACAGCCGAAGTTTATGGCAGGTATTGTTGAAGAGATTCAACGCAAACTGTTCTATCTGCAACAGCTGCAACGTACGGCCGCAAATGCAGGTAACAGCAAACTGGCAGAGCAAATTGGCGGAAACCTGCAGAGCTATTTCCAACGATTTGGCAATATGTAAATAGTAAAAAATTAAAAGCAACATACTGATGAACATTTTGATTGTAGGCTCGGGAGGAAGAGAGCACGCTTTGGGATGGAAAATTAAACAAAGCGAAAAAGTAGATAATTTGT
>NZ_JBFHGM010000283.1:0-6468 GCF_041583095.1 Draconibacterium sp. | reverse complement strand
TTGTTTTGAACCAAAACACCATTGTGTAAAACGGTTACAGTTGGCGGAGTAAAATACGTACCATCGTCGTTAAAACGTGGCGCGGTATAAATAATATCGTACACCTGCCACTCGCCCGGGCCTTTGCAGGCATTTACCAGCGGTGCATGTTGTTTGTACAAACTTCCGGCCTGACCGTTGCGATAAGTGCGGTTGTTGTAATTATCCAACACTTGTACTTCGTAGCGTTTCTGAAGGAAAATACCACTATTTCCACGTCCCTGGCTTTCGCCAACTACTTCGGCAGGAGACCTCCACTCGATGTGTAACTGAAAATCTTCGAAAACACGTTTTGTCTGAATAATTCCGGCACCTCTTTCAACGGTTACACAGCCGTCGGCTACTTTCCAGCCAACAGGGCCACCAGCTCCGTTTGTCCACTCGCGGTCGATATCCACACCGTCGAATAAAACAATGGCATCCGAAGGTGCATCTGCCGGAGTTTCTCCCGGTGTAATTACCGGCACTTCCGGATCCCAGATTTCAGTCATTTCAGGAACCATTTGCGGTCTCTCATCTTGAGCTACTGCGCACACTGCAACAAAAAGCAAGGCTACAGTTAAAATTTTTAGTTTCATTTTTATTGATTTAGGTATTTTATTATTAATGCGCTAAGCGGTTTAAAACCGCTTAGCGCTTATCACAATTTACAATCCCAGTTCTTCCATTATCGCATCGATTTTGGCATCAGCTTTTTGCTCTTCTGCATCAAAATCTTCGCGCGATTTCAGCTCACCTGTTACTTCAAAATAGAATTTAATTTTAGGTTCTGTTCCCGATGGGCGAACCGAAATTTTTGTTCCATCCTGCGTAAAGAACTGCAATACGTTTGAAGTAATTTTCTGATCGATTTTCTTCTCTTCGCCGGTAATCAGGTTTTTCGCAATTAATGTTGAATAATCTTTTACCCATTCCATCGGCGAGCCACCCAATTCTTTTGGCGGATCGTTGCGGAATTTCGTCATAATCTGCTGAATTTCTTCGGCACCCGACTTTCCTTTACGAACCACATATTTCATTTTCTCGCGCGAGAAACCGTATTCCAGGTAAATATCCTGCAACAATTCGTACAATGTTTTGCCCTGATCGATAGCCCATGCAGTGATCTCGGCCATTAAAGCACAAGCCGAAACAGCATCTTTATCGCGAACAAAGTCAGAAGGCATAAAACCAAAACTTTCTTCGCCACCGCCGATGTATTTTTTCACTCCTTCGTTATCGCGAATTACTTCGGCAATAAATTTAAATCCGGTGTACACATCAAAATATTCGATGTTATTTCGGCGGGCAACTTCAGCAATCATTTCGGTAGAAACAATTGTTTTCACCACAAACTCGTTTCCTTTCAGTTTACCGGCTTCCTTCATTTTCACAATGATATAATAGAAGAAAAGCAGCGCCGTTTGGTTACCGTTAATAATGATGTATTCGCCTTTATCATCTTTAACCACAACTCCAATCCTGTCTGAGTCGGGATCCGAAGCCATTACAACATCAGCATCAATTTCGGCAGCTTTTTTCATGGCCATTTCCATAGCAGCTGGTTCTTCCGGGTTTGGCGAAACCACTGTTGGAAAATCGCCGCTTACCACATCCTGCTCAGGAATATTGATGATGTTGGTAAAACCAAATTCGCGTAAGGCGGCCGGAATTAGCTTCACTCCTGTTCCGTGAATTGGCGTGTATATAATTTTAATGTCTTTGTGGCGCTCAACCACGTCAGGTGAAATGGAAACCTTTTTCACTTCAGTAAGGAATTTGTTGTCCATTTCCTCTCCCAGTATCTCGATCAACTCGTCGGGGCCATCGAATTTGATGTCCTCAGGTTTAATTTTGGCCACTTCGTTAACGATGTTTACATCGTGTGGGCCAACAATCTGCGAACCATCTTCCCAATATGCTTTGTAGCCGTTGTATTCTTTTGGGTTGTGCGATGCGGTAAGAATAATACCACTCTGGCACCCCAACTCACGGATAGCAAATGAAAGCTCCGGTGTAGGACGCAAATCGTCGAATAAGTATGCTTTAATTCCGTTGGCAGCAAAAATCTTTGCACTGGTTTCAGAGAACAAACGGCTGTTGTTCCGGCAATCATGACCAATCGCCACTTTTATTTCATCAAGATCAGCGAAATTCTTCTTCAGATAATTACTTAATCCCTGCGTTGCAGCACCAACGGTGTAAATATTCATGCGGTTGGTTCCAACGCCCATAATGCCGCGAAGACCGCCGGTACCAAACTCCAGGCTGCGGTAAAAAGAATCAATCAGCTCAGTCGGGTCTTCAGCATCAAGCAGTGCCTGAACCTGACCTCTTGTTTCTTCATCGTAAGTATCCGAAAGCCATTCCTGCGCTTTCGCTCTTACTTCCATCAATTCTTGATTTTCCATGATTATATCTATTTTATTTTTCTATTTGTTAAGTCTCTGGCAGAATGATGAATTGTTAAAATATCAATTCGAGAATCTGACACTATCTGATAGATAATTCGATAGTTACCCAATACTAATTCTCTAACTTGTTCATCTTCAATTTCGGCTACCACTTTGCCAGCTTTAGGATATTTCTTTAGTACCTGTGTTCGTTGCAAGATTTTATTAATGTGGCGCATGGCGTAATATTTTGAATCTTTTGATACAAAATCCTTAATATTTTTCAAATCATCCTTTGCCAACAAAGTCCAGTTTATTCGAACCATTTTTTTACTTCATAGTCAAGTTCTGCCTCTGAAACTACATCACCTCTTGCTGATTGCTCTCTTGCTGTATCAATCTTCTCCATCAAGATTAACTTTTCGAATAATTCATCCATTGAAAACTCTTCAGGAAACTTATTCAATTCAGAAATAACTTTTGCTTTTGTCAACATTATAACCTCCAATCTTCGTTATAAACTTAAAGATAAGCTTTTCTTTATATTTTATCTGAAGCAAGTTTATCTAAGCACACTTTTAAACTATCACGCCAATACGGAACTTCCAGGTGATAAGTTTCTTTTATTTTTGCTTTATTCAGCACGCTGTAGGCCGGTCGTTTTGCCGGTGTCGGAAAATTCTCCGAGAGTACCGGTTTAACTTTACAGTCTACTTCTGAGAGTTCGAAAATTGCCAAAGCAAAATCGTACCAGCTGGCCACCCCTTCGTTCGAGTAGTGATAAATACCCGGCACAAACTTTTCACTTTCGGCCACTTTCAAAATTGCATTAGCCAAATCGGCGGCATAAGTCGGTGATCCTACCTGATCGAAAACCACGCCCAGTTCTCCTCGCTCTTTTCCGAGGCGCAACATGGTTTTTACAAAGTTATTTCCGAATGTTGAATACAACCAAGCCGTTCTGATGATCACTGTTTCCGGATTCTCAGACTGGCAGTTTTGCTCACCTTCCAGCTTTGTTTTTCCGTATGCACCGTTTGGCGCAACTGCATCTGTCTCTTCATAAGGAAGATGTGCATCGCCGGCAAAAACATAATCGGTTGAAACATGAATCAACTTTGCACCAACAGCTTTCGAGTATCTTGCAAGAAACTTTGGAGCCAATGCATTTACTTTTTGTGCCGTTTCTAAATCCGACTCGGCCTTATCAACTGCAGTGTAAGCCGCACAATTAATTAGCAGTTCAAAATTGTTGTCGGCAAAGTAACTTTTCACTTGTTCTTCATCCGTAATATCCAACGAATCAACATCAGTATATACAAATTCCCATTTGGGGTAATTTTTACTGAGTACTTTTAGTTCGTTCCCTAGTTGTCCGTAAGCGCCTGTTATTAATATCTTCATTGTTGCTAATACACAAAATTCATTTGAGCCTTTTCAAACGCCGGAGCATTTTTATCCTTTTCAGAAACCAAGGCCTCCTCTTCTTTTACCTGCCAGTCGATTCCCAATGTTTTATCAAACGGGTTAATTGAACTTTCGGCTTCGCGATCGTATAAGTTGTCGCATTTGTAGGTAAAAATAGCTGTTTCGCTTAAAACCGAGAAACCGTGAGCAAAACCACGTGGCACATATAACTGTTTCTTATTGTTTTCGTTCAATTCCACACCAAACCACTTCCTAAAAGTCGGCGATCCTTTGCGCAAATCAACAGCTACATCATAAACACTTCCCTGAATTACGCGCACCAGCTTTGCCTGGGCCGCATCACCCAATTGAAAATGCAAACCCCGTACAACTCCTTTTACAGATCTCGATTCGTTATCTTGTATAAATGGTCTGTCAATTCCTGCTTCGCGGTACCTTTCCTGCTGAAAAGTTTCGAAAAAATACCCTCTGTCATCTTCAAACACCCGCGGCTCAATTACAACTAATCCGGGTATTCCCGTCTCTACTATATTCATTATTTAATTAAAATGTAAATGCTTTTTTGCTGGCGATTTTTAATAAATATTCGCCATATTGATTTTTACTTAGTGGTTTGGCCAAATCAATAAGCTGTTCGGTGCTGATGTAGCCCTTTTTCCATGCAATTTCTTCAATGCAAGAAACTTTCAGGCCCTGGCGCTGCTCAATTGTTGATATAAAATTAGAAGCCTGCAATAAACTGTCGTGTGTTCCGGTATCCAGCCAGGCAAATCCCCGGCTAAGCAGTTTTACTTTCAATCGGTTTTCTTCAAGATAAATACGATTCAGATCCGTAATCTCAAGCTCCCCGCGTTTTGATGGTTTTAATCCTTTCGCTTTCTCAACCACATCATTCGAATAGAAATAAAGGCCGGTTACCGCATAATTCGATTTTGGCTCATCAGGTTTTTCCTCGATACTTATTACTTTACCGGCATCGTCAAATTCAACAACTCCGTAGCGCTCCGGATCATTCACATAATACCCGAATACCGTTGCACCGTCCTCAAGTGTTGCAGCCTGTTCCAGTATTTTTCTGAATTTATAACCATAAAATATATTGTCGCCAAGAATCATACTTACGTTATCATCACCAATAAATTCTTCGCCAAGGATAAATGCCTGTGCCAAACCATCGGGCGAAGGCTGAATTTTATACGCCAGCTTCAAGCCCAGTTGCGAACCGTCGCCAAATAATTTCTCGTACAAACCAATATCTTCGGGTGTTGATATAATTAATATCTCACGAATTCCTGCCAGCATTAAAACCGACAGCGGGTAATAAATCATTGGTTTATCGTAAACCGGAATTATTTGTTTTGAAATTGATCGTGTAATTGGATAAAGACGGGTTCCTGAACCGCCGGCTAAAATTATTCCCTTCATATTATATGGTTTATTCGTTCTATAGCTTGTCTGATTTCCTATTTCCCAACTTTTTAATGACTATAAAAAGAGGATTCATTTTATCAGGCTTCAAAAGTAAATAAAAGAAAACCGGAATGCAATCCAAAATAAGGGCATAAAACTAAACTATGTTAATCAAAGGGCATTTAAAGCTAAAAAACAGTCCAATTTTGCTCTATTTCAATAAAATAACACGAATCTTTTGTTTTAATTGAATTTAGTTATAATTTTGCGCGCGCAAATTTTAACAAATATAAAGTCTAACTCATTAATTTAATTAAAATTACATGACAGAAGAGAAGAAAAAAGAGCTTGAACAAGAAGTAGCAGAAACTCCTGTTCAGGACGAAAAAAATGAAGTAGTTGCAGAAACTACAGAAGCTCCGGTTGAAGAGACTGCAGCTGAAGAAAAAGCGGAAGCTCCTAAAGCAGAAGCAAAAAAAGAAAAAAAGGCCGTTGAAACAACAGCTGAAGCAGATGCTGATTTCGATTGGGACAGCCTGGAAGAAGGAAGAGATGCCTATTCGGAAAAAGAACGTGGCAGCCTTGAAGATCTTTACAACAACACACTAAACACTGTTACAGAAAAAGAAGTTCTGGAAGGAAAAGTTATTTCGTTAAACAAACGCGAAGTAGTTGTTGACATAGGTTACAAGTCGGACGGTATTGTTAGCTTGAACGAATTCCGCTACAATCCAGAGTTGACAGTAGGCGACAAAGTAGATGTTTACATCGAAAGTCTTGAAGATAAAAAAGGACAGATGATCCTTTCGCACAAAAAAGCGCGTGCAACTCGTTCATGGGAGCGTGTTAACGAATCGCTTGAAAACGATGAAATCATCAAAGGATACATCAAGTGTCGTACTAAAGGTGGTATGATCGTTGACGTATTTGGTATTGAAGCATTCTTGCCAGGTTCGCAAATTGATGTTAAACCTATCCGCGATTACGATGTATACGTTGGTAAAACAATGGAATTCAAAGTTGTTAAAATCAACCACGAATATCGTAACGTTGTTGTTTCGCACAAAGCACTTATCGAGGCTGAGCTTGAGCAACAGAAAAAAGAAATTATCGCTAAACTTGAAAAAGGTCAGGTATTGGAAGGAACCGTTAAAAACGTTACTTCATACGGGGTATTTATGGACCTCGGCGGTGTGGACGGACTTATTCACATTACTGA
>NZ_JBFHGM010000282.1:0-6523 GCF_041583095.1 Draconibacterium sp. | reverse complement strand
AGTTGTTCCGTAACGTTGCATTCCTGCAAAGCCCGAGCGGGTAAGAATAAACACACGATCTTTCGGGTTTTCTTCGCGCTGACCTTCGTAAATTCCTTTGGCGTTCATCAGAGCAAAAGCGTTAAAATATTGTGTTGATGACCCTAAAGCAGTCGGGTTCATTAACTTTTTACGGTAGTCCATACTTGCATTCGACAAGATGTCCGGTTCGGTAGCATCCAGCCACCACGAGTCGATTCCCATTGAGTATAAGTGCTCGTTAATCTGTTCCCAGAAAAGTTTTCGGGCACCTTCACTGTAGGCATCGTAGAACGAACCAATGTAACCCGGATAAATCCAGTCGCGGATACTGTCGTTAATGGCTTGTTTATACATCCAGCCATTTTTGTCGAATTCGTTGTAATGCTCGGTTCCTAAATAAAATTTAGGCCACACCGATATCAGAATCCGTGCATGGTTATCGTGCACCATATCGATCATTCCTTTGGCATCAGGGAAACGAGCTTTATCAAATTCCTGGCTTCCCCATTTGTCAACTTCCCAGTACGACCAGTCCTGCACAATATTATCGATCGGAATTTCTCTTTTTCTGAATTCTTTCAAAGTGCTTTCCAGTTCTTCCTGTGTTTTGTAACGCTCGCGGCTTTGCCAAAAACCCATCGCCCATTTTGGCATCACCTGGGCTTTTCCGGTAAGTGTGCGGTAGCGGCTTATCACCTCGTCCATGCTGTTTCCTTTCATAAAGAAATAGTCGATCTGGTCGCCCATTTCAGAGTAGAACGAAATATCGTTCTGCACATCAGGATCAACCGGCGAAAGCGCTTTCAGCCCAATGTATGAAACACCGCCATCAGGAATCCAGTCGAGTTTTACATGGTACTTCTCACCGGCTTTCATGTCGTACTGGAATTTAGCTACCGACGGGTTCCATGCCGTACGCCATTTGTCGGCCATCAGTTCGCCATTTACCCAAATTTTGGTGTAACCGGCATAATACAACAGAAAATGGAATATTCCACTTTCTTCGGGCTCAATATCACCTTCCCAAACAATGCGGGCATGGTTAAAATCAAAAGCTTCAGGAAAATTCTCGATGGTTTCCAGGTTCTCGTAATCTATAGTTGATTCCGTGCGGCTCGTAAATACGTGGTCGTTTTCGTTGTTGTCAATATAGGTAGCTGTTAAACCACCTTCCTTACCTTCGGCATCGTAAAGTTTAAACTGATCGATCTGTCCGTAAGGGCGTGGATCGCCAAAACGCGAAAGCGAGTAGTTATCCCAAAGTAGTCCGTAGTTGTTTGTTGAAACAATAAAAGGTACCGATACTTTAGTATTGTACTGGAAAAGCTCTTCGTTTTTTCCTTTGTAGTTCATTTCATCAGCCTGGTGCTGTCCAAGTCCGTACAAAGCTTCATTGTCTGACGATTCGAAAACCTGGCGGGTAGTATAGGCACTTACACCATCAACTTCAATCGGCTCGAACGATTTTCCACCGTTTTCTTTTTCCTGAAGAATTGGATCTCCGTTTTCATCCAGAAAATCGACTTCGCCGCTTTGTGTTGATACTTTTACTTTGGTTTTTGCGGTTGAAATAAGAAGATGATCATCATTTTCTTCAACTTCAAAAGGAACCGTTTCATTTTGCGGAAGTGCGATAAGACTTTCGTTTGTGGCAAATGTTTTTGTGGCACTTGCCGAAACTTTTATGATCTCGTCGTGTACAGGCGTAATTTTAATAGCCTGCGCCTGTTGCTTGCCGGCTTGTTGTGGGTAAACAATAACGGCATCCTGGGTTTTTTCCCAATTCTTTTGCGAACAGGAAACAGCCAAAATACCGATTAACAGAAATAAAAATAGTTGCTTCATTTTGTATAGATAATTGTTTTGTATTCAAGTTAAGGATAATTTGTGTTAAACACCTGGAATTAAAGATGTTTGCGCTTTGAAGCCAGTTTTGGTTTTCAAGGATTTAAGCTTCGGACAAGCCTGTGTAACCTGCCCGAACTTAAATCCATATAAAACATCTAACTAACTAACTTATTTGTATCTAACTAAACTTTATTCTTATTGTGCAGAGTGGTTGAATTTCCACTTACTGAATGCACTAGTTTGCCCATTTAATTTCGTTTCATTGGATATGCAATCAATACAATTTTTTGTTGCCTGCATGATCTGATTACAAAATTATGTCAAGAAGATTGAAACTAGTGATAGGAATGTATTAAAAAGATGATCAACTTGTTAAGCGTACAGTATGAAATGTTAAAAGCAGATGTATGAAATGTTTCCTGACGTTATTTGATTTGTTGTATACTTATGTTGTGTGTCGTTTAAGTTGTAGTAAATTAGTAGTTTATGAGAAATTGTTTTGTCGGGAAACTTTACTGGCATTAATCGTTATTTTTCGCGGTGGTGTATCATCATTTTCAATCCAATTTGGGTTTTTTTCGTTTGTTTGAAGGAAAGTTTTCAGATTTTTAATCTAATGTGTCATATTAACACAAAAAAATTATATTTGTAGTGAACTACTCATCTATCTAAACTGAATATGAACGTATCAAACGATCATGTATTAGAATTGGTAAACCTTAAAAGGAAAGAGGGATTTAAATATTTATACGACTATTTTTTTCCATCGCTTTGCCGCTTCTCTTATCGTATTACCAAATGTTTATCGGAATCAGAAGATATTGTTCAGGAGTTATTTGTTCGGCTTTGGAAAAGCGATGTGAAGTTTCCTTCCGAAAGAGCACTGGTTTCTTACCTTTATTTATCTGCAAAAAACGCCAGCTTAAATGCCATTCGCAACGCCGAAAAAGCGAAAAAAGCTGAAAAGGTTGAAATGAATGAACTGGAGAAAATAGATAATGGCGATATTTCAATTCAGCAAATTATGATTGAAGAAGAAGTTCACCGTCAGGTTTACACTGCCATTTATGAGTTATCTCCTGAGCGAAGGAATATCATTTTATTGAGTATGCAGGGATTTACAAATTCCGAAATTGCTAAAATTAAAGGTATCTCAATAAATACTGTAAAAACTTTAAAACTAAGATCGTACCGCATTCTGCGCGATAGCTTGAGACCAATATTTTATTCACTTTTATTTTAGTTACTAAAAAAAATCGTTTTACCGTCACCCGGTTTGTAAGGGTTTAGTGTTTTACAAATACAACTTGCCAAAATAGCAGGTTAAAAACTAAACTAATCAAATTAAGCCGGAGATGAACGAATTCGAGCAGGGACATATTATTGCTGAAATAATTCTTGCAGAAAAGGAACGATCGCTGACTGAAAAAGAACAGCAGCAGTTAACGGATTGGTTCGCACAGGATGCTCAAAATTATTTTCTCTACGAAAAACTCAAATACGACGAAAATCTTACAAGCAGTTTAAAAGATTTGGGTAAGTACGATACGGCAAAAGTTTTTGCCGAATTTGAACAGATAATTTCAAAAACCAGAAGCATCAAAATCTCGCAAGTATTATTGCGAGTTGCTGCTGTTTTGGTACTCGTTGTGGGTACATATTATTTCTTCCAGTATCAATTGTCGCCACAGAATGTTGAACCAACTCAAGAACTTGCTATAAAACCGGGAGCGAGCAAAGCAATTTTAAAACTTGCCGACGGAACGATTGTAAGCCTCGAAAATAAAAGAACTGACATTACCGAATCAGATGGAACAACTATTTCTTCCGACACCAATTCGGTTGTTTACAAACCAAACACAAGGCGGGTTAGCGAACGAAAATTACAGTACAACACCATCGAAATTCCCCGGGGAGGCGAATATCAGCTAACACTTTCTGATGGCACACACGTTTGGCTAAATTCTGAAACAACAATTAAATATCCGGTAGTTTTTGCGAAAAACAAACGCGAAGTATTTATAAGCGGAGAAGCATTTTTCGATGTTGTGCATAACGAAGAAGCTCCTTTTATTGTTACCACCGAAAAAATGAAGGTAAATGTTTTGGGAACAGCCTTTAATATCAGGGCCTTTGGTAACGAAGAGAAAGCTGCCACAACACTGGTGCGCGGAAAAGTTAATGTTACAAGCACGCAAACAGCACAAACTTTCATGATTAAACCAAGCGAGCAGTTTATAATCGAGGAAGGAAAGCCAAGTGTGAGAAAGGTAAATGTAAAAAAATATACTGCCTGGACAGAAGGCCGAATTTTATTTGACGACAATTCGCTCGACGAAATTTTTACAGACATGGCCAGATGGTACAATATTTCTGTAGAATATGAGAACGAAGCACTAAAAAACCTGCGTTTTTCTGTTGATGTTAAACGTTACGACGAGATTACAAAAATTACCGAGATAATTGAACTAACTAAAAAAGTAAAATTTGAACTAGACAATGAAACGATCACCATTTTGAAATATGATTAATTAAAAACGGGAAATACGCCAATATTTCCCGTTGTAATAGTCGACCATTTCTGTTACCGCAGAAATGAAATTAATAAACTAAAACAGTGTAAACTTATGAAAAAAAGTAACGTAACTGAAATTTTTCGTTTCCGCGAAAGATTTCGAAAACTATTGTTGATTATGCGACTAACCTTGGTGTTAATTTGCTGTATAATTCTCCAGGCAACAGCCAGTTCGTATTCACAAACTACACGTCTTAATGTGAACATCGAAAATGGCACACTGCAAGATCTTTTCAAAAACATTAAGGAGCAAAGCGAATTCACCTTTGTGTACAATGTCAACGACATTGAAAAGCTGGACAACATAAGTTGCAGTTTTTCTGAAACTACCGTTGAAGGAATTCTGAATGAATGTCTTGAAGGAACAAACATGACTTACGAAGTTCGGGATAAAGTCATCATTATCGTTCCAACTGATTCAACAAAAATAGAAAAGGAAATACTGGATGAACCCATACCGCAAAAAAAACAGATAAGGGGTACTGTTACCGATGAAACCGGAGAACCTGTGCCCGGAGTGTCTGTTGTTGTTAAAGGAACTACAGTTGGTATTATAACCGATCTGAATGGTAATTACCTTTTGGAAGTTGATAATGATGCCGAAATATTACAGTTTTCGTTTGTGGGAATGAAACAACAGGAAATTCCCATTGGCGATAAAACGGAAATAAGTGTGGTGCTTGAGGTGGAAACAGTGGGGCTTGAAGAGGTTGTTGCTGTTGGATACGGTGTGCAGAAAAAGAGTGTTGTAACCGGATCAATATCAAGTGTAAAAAAGGAAGATCTGCAAAACCAATCCATTGCCAGGGCAGAGCAAGCGCTACAGGGAAGAACCTCTGGTGTTCAGGTTATCCAAAACTCGGGAGCACCTGGTGCAGCAATGAATATTCGAATCAGAGGATACGGCTCTAACCGTTCATCGGAGCCAATTTATATTGTAAATGGTACTAAAGTGCCTGATCTGAGCTCGATCGACCCAAACGATATTGAAAATATTGAAGTGTTAAAAGATGCTGCATCGGCTGCAATTTATGGTGCTGAGGGGGCCAACGGTGTAGTTCTGGTTAGTACAAAGTCAGGTAAAGCAGGAAGAGGTCGTATTATGTATGAATTTCAACACAGCATTCAAACACAAGCCCGCAAAGTTGATGTGTTAAATGCTGCTGACTACAAAACGTATATGACTGAAGCAGGTACATTACCTGAATCGGCTTTGAGTGATCCTTATGATACCGATTGGCAGGATGAAATCTTCGAAGCATCTCCAACCGAAAAACATTATTTATCGTTTACCGGAGGTAGCGAAAGAGGTTCTTTTATGCTCTCGGCTTCTTATCTTGACCAGGATGGAGTGGTTGCCGGAGACAAGGACAATTTTAAACGCTATACTTTTACTTTTAACTCCGATTATAAAATTAATGATTGGGTAAAAGTTGGGCACAATGTAACATTCTCAAAAACCAGTTTGAAATCAGTGGCTGAAAACAGCGAGTATACATCAGTAATTACCAGTGCAATGATGCTCGATCCGTTAACACCGGTTTCTTACAAAAATGAAAGTGAAATACCTCCAATTGTTCAGGATGGTATTGATAACGGATACAACTTTTTAAAAGATCCTGATGGAAATATTTATGGTGTTTCTCAGTATGTTACCAGTACTGCAAACCCTTTTGTTACAAGAGATGCAACATCTCCTATAACCGAACGTAACAATCTTTTCGGAAACGTTTTTGTTGAATTTTCACCCATTGAAGGTTTAAATATCACCAGTAGATTTGGAGGAAATGTAGCAGGTATTCGAACTCATAACTATAGTCCCGTCTACTACTACGATGCGCAAACCAATAATTTGCAATCAAGCGTAAGTGAGGCTACATTTATGACAACTTACTGGCAATGGGAAAATTTTGCGATTTACAACAAAAGAATCGATAAGCACAACATGACTTTCCTGGTTGGTATGTCATCCGATCAAAACAGGTTGAATAATTTAAGTGCCAGCGGAAGTCCGTTAACCCAGGACAGTCCTTTATATGATGACCTTGAGTTCCTCGCAGCCGACCCGTCAGACGATGT
>NZ_JBFHGM010000281.1:0-6541 GCF_041583095.1 Draconibacterium sp. | reverse complement strand
CGTCGAGCGCGATCATCAACTCAACACCTTCGCGTTTTTCGGTTTTTAATTTCGATCCGAACTGCGGACGGGCAATTCCAACAATAAAGAATGCCAGCGCCAGCATTAAAATGATAAACTTAACAACAGGGCGGGTGCCTGAGCTGTAAGGCATCAGCTGCCCCAGGATTTCCTGCTGGCCAAACTTTTTTAAGGCCCGGCGGCGCGAAATACGCGACCAGACAAAAAACACTACCAACAGCGGAATTATTAGCAATCCCCATAAATATTCGATATTTCCAAACCTAAACATTTCCATACACTATCAACTTATGGGATACTTCTAAATATAGTTAAACGCATAAATAAACTTGCAATCAAAAACAGTGCCCCAAGCAGGGCAAAAGGCATAAATTCTTCCGATTTGCGGCTGAATTCGCGCACTTCAATTTTTGATCTTTCCAATGCGTCAATTTCTTTATAAATCTCTTCCAGTTTGGTGTTGCTGGTTGCCCTGAAATATTTTCCATCGGTAAGCGATGATATTTCCTGCAGGGTTTCTTCGTCAATTTTTACGGGCATGTCGCGCAACTGTATACCAAACTGGGTTTGCACAGGGTAGGGGGCTGTTCCGATGCTTCCCACACCAACAGTGTAAACCCGAATACCAAAGGTTTTGGCAATTTCGGCAGCTGTTACCGGAGCCACTTCACCACGGTTGTTTTCCCCGTCGGTAAGCAAAATTACCACGCGGCTGATGGCTTCGCTGTCTTTTAGTCGGGCAACCGACGTTGCCAGTCCGTTTCCGATAGCTGTTCCATCTTCAATCATGCCACTCTCAATATCTTTAAACAGGTTGAGCAACACGGCACGGTCGGTAGTTAACGGACACTGCGTAAATGCTTCACCGGCAAAAACCACGAGTCCCATGCGGTCGTATTCGCGCCCCGAAATAAATTCCATGGCCACATTTTTTGCAGCTTCCAAACGGTCGGGCTGAAAATCCTGTGCCAGCATCGAACTTGAAATATCGAGTGCAATAACGATATCGATACCTTCTGTTTCGCTGGTTTCCCAGTTCCTTGATGATTGCGGACGAGCCAGAACAACCACAAAAAAACTGATGGCGATAAGCAAGCACACAAACACGAGGTGGCGCAAATAATGCATGATGGTTTTTGGGGCCTTAATTACCGAAGCGGTGGATGAAACCTGGATGCTTGCGGTATTTTTTTTCTGTCTGAACACATACCACGCCACCATGGGAATCAATACCCATAGAATGTGGAACAGCTCAGGGTTTTTAAATGTCAATCCTTCAAACATCTCTTTTTATTTTATCTCAACTTCTTCAACATTTTCATCATCATCGGCTTTCTCTTCCGCCTTTTTCTGCTCCTCTTTCTTCGTGTCATTCACAAAGAAATAGGCATTTACCAGCGACAGGTTATCGTCGTCGGGCAGTGGCTGATACTTGGCAAATTTTACCAGGTCGGCCATTTGCAGCAACTGGGTAAGATTGGCAAAGTTTTTATCGCTAACCAGTCCTTTTTGCCTGCGGAAACTTTCAACAGTTTCGTCGGTGGTTTGCTCCATGGCCCGAATGCCAAAACGATCTTCAATGTATTCGCGCAGCGTGTCGGTAAGTTCACTGTAGTATTGTTTTGTCTTGCCTTGCTGCCACACTTTTTCCGTTTTAATGCGGTCAAGTTCACGTAATGCAATAATATGCGGCGGTTCTTTTGGTTTTGCCGGACGAGCAAATATCGGTTTGTTGTTTTTCTTCCGTTTAATTGAATATAGCAGGAAGAATATAATCGCTCCGATAAGAATTACTCCCAAAATGTAAGGCGTAACTTCCTTTAACGTCAGCGGTGCATCGTATGGCATTTTAATATCGGTCGGTCCTTTTGTGGTGTCGATCTGCATGGTGTAAACATTCAGCGTAACACCGTTGCTGGGGATGGAGTCGATGGTTCCGTTTACATCGATTTTAAACCAGTAGGGCGGAATTCGGTATCTTCCGCTGTCGAAACTGGTAATGGTGTAGGCCTGAATTTGTTTCATCAGCTTCTCATCGTCCAACTCAAAAGTGTCGACACCCGAACGGCTGATCACTTCAATCAAGTCGTTAATCGTATCCGGAACGGCCGGAAACTGTACGTTTACATCTTTCGGATGATCAACTTCCAGGAATAGTTTTACCTGGTCGCCAATCAAAATATTTGCAGAATCGAGGCTGGCAGTAGCTTTAATGCGCTGTGCCTGCGTAGTTCCTGCAAATAAAAACAGGGTAATAAACAACAGCATAACTCCGGTGTTCATCACCCTTCGACTTCGCTCAGGATGACAGTCACAGTGAGCGGAGTCGAACTGTGCTTTGTTACTCTTTAAAATATCTTTTTTCAATTGCATGCTTCTCTATTTTAATGCCCGTTTCTTAAACAAGGTCATTAATGATTTTACATAGTCTTCACTGGTGTTTATCGATACATAATCAACACCACTTTTTTTGAACATCACATCCAGCCTACCCATGTGTTTTATCCACCAGTCGGCATAAAGTTTACGCGTTTTGCGCGAGCTGCTGTCTACCCAAACATAGTTGCCTTTCTCGGCGTCTTTCAGTTTTATCATTCCTATGGATGGCAGTTCGGTTTCGCGCTTGTCGTAAATGTTCAGCGCCACCATGTCGTGCTTGTTGTTGGCGATAGAGAGAGCCATTTCCAGGTCTTTGTTATCGTCCATAAAGTCGGAAATAATAAAAGCAGTGCAGCGCTTTTTTATGGCGTTGGTCATGTAGCGAACAGCTTCGGTAATGTCGGTTCCGTTACTTTCCGGGTGAAAATCGATCAGTTCGCGAATAATGCGCAAAATGTGGCTTTTCCCTTTCTTCGGCGGAATAAATTTCTCGATCTTATCCGAAAAGAAAATCACCCCGATTTTGTCGTTGTTTTGAATGGCTGAAAACGAAAGCACAGCAGACAGTTCTGTAATCACATTTTTCTTCAGCTTTTCAAACGAACCAAATTCGCGCGAACCACTCACATCAATCAGGAGCATCACCGTTAGTTCGCGTTCCTCTTCAAATACTTTTATGTAGGGATGACTGTAACGGGCGGTAACGTTCCAGTCGATGTTGCGAATATCGTCGCCAAACTGGTATTCGCGCACTTCGGAGAAGGCCATACCGCGCCCTTTAAAAGCACTGTGGTATTCGCCGGCAAAAATATTGCGAGACAAACCACGTGTTTTAATTTCAATCTTCCGTACTTTTTTTAATAAATCAGTTGTCTCCATAATTAGAGTTCAAAGTTTAACGTTCAGTGTTCAAAGTTGTGTTTGAACAGCTGTAAACTGCCACTGTTAACTGCGACTCGACTATGGTACTTCTACCTGGTTCAAAATGTCGGTAATAATTTCTTCCTGCGTAATGTTGTTGGCTTCGGCTTCGTAGCTCAGCCCGATACGGTGGCGCAACACATCAGGACAAACGGCCCGCACATCTTCAGGAATTACATAGCCGCGGCGCTTGATAAATGCAAAAGCTTTTGCAGCTTGTGCCAGGCTGATTCCTGCCCTTGGCGATGCTCCGTAAGCGATCATATCGTTGTATTTTTCCAGTTTATATTCGTTGGGCTCGCGTGTTGCAAATACAATGTCAACGATGTATTTCTGAATTTTTTCGTCCATATATACATCTTTCACCACGTTGCGGGCTTTAATAATGTCTTCCGGTTTTAGAATTGTTGATGTTTCAGGAAACTGTGCCAGCAGGTTTTGATTGATGATCTGGCGCTCTTCCTCTTTTTTCGGGTAGTTGATCACCACTTTCAGCATAAAACGATCGACCTGCGCTTCAGGCAGCGGGTAAGTACCTTCCTGCTCAATCGGGTTTTGTGTAGCCATTACCAGGAATGGTTCCTCCAGTTTGAAAGTTTCGTCGCCAATGGTAATCTGGCGCTCCTGCATGGCTTCGAGCAATGCCGATTGCACTTTTGCCGGCGCACGGTTAATCTCGTCAGCCAATACAAAGTTGGCAAAGATCGGTCCCTTTTTTATACTGAACTCTTCTCTCTTCTGGCTGTAAATCATTGTTCCCAAAACGTCGGCAGGCAGCAGGTCGGGTGTAAACTGAATACGCGAAAATTTAGCACTGATGGTTTGCGACAAGGATTTAATGGCAAGCGTTTTTGCCAATCCCGGAACACCTTCCAGCAAAATGTGCCCATTGGAAAGTAAGCCAATCAGCAAACTTTCAACCAGGTGTTTTTGTCCCACAATCACCTTGTTCATCTCCATGGAAATCATATCCACAAACGAACTCTCTCTCTGTATTCTCTCGTTCAATTCTTTGATATCAACTGCTTGATTCATATCTTTTATAAATTTATTTGCTAATTTTTTCGAAGGCACGAATTTAAGGCATTATGAAATTTATTTCCCTATTCTTTTGTTAAAAAAAATTAAGTAACAGCGAAACAAATTATGATGTTAACAAAGAATAACAGCTTATTAGGAATTTATTAAGAAATTATGCTCTGATTAAAGTATTTTTGATGCTATGAAGTTGTTGCGGCTAAGCAAATCGGAACATTCCTTTTTTGTGCTGATGTACAATGGCAGCGTTCATCTGATATAGAAAGTAGTGTTAAAAATAATTAAACAAGTTCCTGTAAAATCTGTTGTGGTGTACATATTCGAAATTGTGTTTATATATTGACTGCCCGGTATCACCAGTGATATACATGTCCAAATGTTAATTCATGAATTGAAAAAATAGTGTTGAAATCAATCGTTTTTATAATCGTTATTCTCCTGTGCGCTAACACCTGTTTTTCGCAAAGCACTTTAAATGGCAACGAATCTTATTTTGAAAAGAGTCATATACTGGTTCAGCACATAAATGATATTAACTTGCTCTTTTCAGGCAATTCAAACGATGTGGCATTTACTTCATCGTTTTTGGTAAAGGCTTTTATCAATCATAAAACAGAGAAGAAGCGCTTAATTTCATTTGGAATCAGGACAGACCTTTATACGCAACGTGAATATAGCCAGCGTTTTGATGAAAATGGACGGTATTACAGAGGAGAGTCGTTTACTGAAATTAGTGCCGCTGAGTTTTCGTGGGTAAAGTTTCTGACCAATAACCTGGCTATTCAATTGTCGGGAGGTCCCGGTATTTTAAATAAGAAAAAACCAATTCCTGGGTTGGCTTTGTGGATTCAGGGAGGGAGTGATGGTGCTGGCGGAATTCACAAAATCATTGATAGCTTTGGGAAACAACATGGGCAAATTCTTGAAGGACGCGATGTGTTAACTCATTTCCTGTATTTTAACCCGGCAGTGAGTTATTATTTGAATCTGTTTCCAAAATCGGGTTATACTCCACATACATTAGTTAGTGAATTAGGCGTGAATTTATGTGACGAGTATGCCGGGAACTGGCTTTTTTTTGAAAATGATATGACCCTGCATCTTTTTAGGTTTCCGCTTTCAGAAAGATTGGTTTCGTTTGATTTGACAGGAGCCGGAGATTTTCGTTTGCATCGTTCAGGATTAAAATCAGATACTCGCCTGGGAACAGAAATTTCGTGGGGGAGGGTTACTTTTGGTTATGAACTTACAAAACAGTTTGGTAAAGGAAATATTGATTGGGTTGATTATTACGATAATGATGATTTATACCGGATTTACTTCAAGGTTCGGTTCGAAAAGCAAAAAGGGAATTATTAACGGCCGGAGCTGAATGCGGCACAGAAGATATAAGAGGGTTAAATTTTAAGCTGCCGGGTTAAATCGATTATTTGACCGGCCCGGTGTTGGGATCTGAAGTTCACTAACTGTTGACTGTTGGTAAAAGTAAACGGCAATCTTAATTTAGAGAATCTTATTTTGTAGTTTTATGCCGACGCAAAACAACTTTATAATTCTATGGATGCAGAGAAATTTAGATATGAATACAAAGATTGTATCGTATTTAAGTCCTACTTCGGTTTTATAACCGTTAACGATGTGAAAAAATCCTGGCTGGATGCTATGGAGAAGAACTTATTTCCGGCAGATACGATTGGATTTATTCTTGACTATCGGTCTGCTCATTTTGATATTGAGCCGGGGCAGTATATCGAAATTCCGGAATTTTACAGGCAAAATCCCAGTGTTTTTGAGCATAAAAGAATTGCAATAGTTACCGAGAATCCGGAAGATATTGTATATCCCATGTTGATTCGGCTTCACGATCGGGGGTATGAGTCGCGGTCTTTTAGTACAATCGATGCAGCAATTCAATGGGTTTTAGAAAAGAAACGGGGTTTATGAACTTTCCTTTCCGAAGGCAATCAAATAAAAACGTCGCTCAAAAATTCTGAGCGACGTTTTTATTAATCATTACGAAATTTTGATCTGTCTTTCAGGTTGTGGTTTTACTTCATCGCGTTTTGGCAGTACAATATGTAAAATGCCGTTATCGTATTTGGCCGAAATTTTTTCTCCAACTACAGCGTTTTCAGCAACGGTGAATGAACGTTGGAACGATTGGTAACTGAACTCTTTACGT
>NZ_JBFHGM010000280.1:0-6572 GCF_041583095.1 Draconibacterium sp. | reverse complement strand
CGTCGTCGTGCATATACGCAAAACGAGTACGACCTGAACGAAGAAAATGTAAGAGCAGCTGTTGCTCGTCAGGGAGAAGATGTTATGGAAACCCGCATTTGGTGGGATAAATAATATTTAAAACACTTATTGACCCTGTTGAGGGCCTTTAGGTTATTAATTAAAGAGCGGCCGGTAAGTTTTCTTACCGGCTTTTCTTTTGTTTATTGAATACATGACAAAAATCATATATTTAGAGAAAAGATCATAAGTTGGATATATGATTTTGTAATTGCCATATACATAGGTATATATGTGTGTCTCTGCTGTGTTTTTAGTTGTTTTTTTACAATTCAGTTATAATCTATTTGACAGTCAATTTGAAAATAAACTTACAGTTTCTTTAAAAAATCAAATCTTCTTTTAATATTTGTAATTGTCAAAGAAGAATTAAAAGTTCTGTATTGTGAGTGGTAATGCTGGATATAAGGATTTGGGGGAATCCTTTCAGTAATTACAATATTAAATGCTGTTTAATTATTGCTTAAAAGAGTTTCTATGAAGGGAGGTATCATTCATTTTATCTTAAATCAAGATTTTAGGTTGTATCTAAATCGGTTCAATAATTAGTTGCCGATTGGTGTTCTGCATTGACGTAACTCGCGAGTCGAGGTGAAAAATGTGGTTGAATACGTTTGTGAAATTGGTTAACTGTTAAAAAAATTAACAATTAGTCGGGTTTTGCAGTTGGACAAAGAGACTATAATAAAGAAAAAAGCTTTCTAATCTTATATAAATTTTTCTGAATGGAAGGGAATAGGAAAAATTACTTTTTGAAGATAGGAGATATCAGAGTTGAAACAAAAGTTGATCTGGTGAAAAGATATGACCGGGAGGTACTCACTCTACATTTACTCACAATTACCCTTCGTAGAATCTTAAATCCTCCCGGTTTTTCTTAAACATGAATAAAAAAAGGTAAAAACAATTTTTATGCACTTTAATTAATAACTTAAAATTATTTCTATGAAAAAAATTGCGATTTTTTTATCGATTCTCCTTTTCATGGGTAATTTGGTAGTCAATGCTCAAACGCGGACAGTAACAGGTACTGTTACTTCTACTGAGGATGATATGCCAATACCAGGAGTTTCGGTTTCTGCAAAAGGTACAACGCTTGGAACTGTCACTAATATTGATGGAGTGTTTGAGCTGAGAGTACCTGAGGATGTTCAAACTTTAATGTTCAGTTTTGTTGGGATGTTAACTCAGGAAGTGAGTATTGAAGGTGTTTCTAATGTTTCTGTAGCACTTGAGCCTCAGTCAATTGGTGTTGATGAGGTTGTTGTTACTGCCTTGGGTATTTCGCGTGAGAAAAAAGCATTAGGTTATTCTGCGCAGGAAGTTGACGGAGAACAACTGAATAAAGTACAACAAACTGATGCGGTAAGTGCGTTGTCAGGTCGTGTTGCAGGTGTTCAGGTTGCTTCTTCTACCAACATGGGCGGTTCAAGCCGTATCCTTATTCGCGGTGCCAATTCAATTACTCAGGAAAACCAGCCACTATTTATTATTGATGGAATTCCTATGGATAACTCGAATTACAATGGCGCAGGTGCTGCCTCTGGTGGTGGTGGTATCGACTATGGTAACATGTTGAATGATATTAATCCTGACGAAATTCAAGATATCTCGGTACTTAAAGGTGCTGCAGCTGCCTTGTACGGTTCTCGAGCAGCAAACGGTGTTGTTTTAATTACAACAAAAAGTGCCCGTAAAGGGAGAAAAGGTTTTTCTGTTGATTTCAGTCAGAATGTTGGTTTCGAAAGTGTAGCTACTATACCAGACATGCAACGCAAATATGGTGGTGGTGCTATTATTTCTGATGAAGACGGTGGTGTTAACGGTTTCGAACAAATAACTGTTGGTGGAACTACTTATTTACATCCGCAGTACCAGGTTGACGAATCATGGGGACCACGTTACAATCCAAATATCAGTGTTGTACACTGGGACGGATTCAACGAAGATGGTTCGGTTAAAGAAACCCGGCCATGGGTTGCTCCGGCAAACGATGTAGAAGACTTCTGGGAAACCGGTGTTACTTCTACTACTTCTATTGGTATCAATAAAACAGGCGAGGATTATGGATTGCGTATTGCCTACAAATACACTGATGTAAACGGTACGATGCCCAACGCGACTCAAAACAAGCACGACTTTAAAGTTTCTGCCAATGCAAATCTAACTGATAAGTTATCAATAGATGGTAGTATGACTTATGTGAACACAAAAGCCATGGGGCGTCCAGAGGTAGGATATGGTGACAATTCTGTTGGTCAGAAATTCTTCCAGTGGGGACAGCGTCAGTTGGATTTCGAAAGACTAAAGAACTACAAAACATCAACAGGAGAAATGATTACCTGGAACCGTAAGTCGTTCACTGATCCACATCCAAAATATTCAGATAACCCTTATTGGACGGCCTACGAAAACTATTCGGATGATGCTCGTAACCGTTTTTACGGTAGAGTTTCAGCTTCTTACGAAATTATTGAAAACTTACTTCTGAAAGGTAGCGTTTATGGTGACTACTATAATTTCACTATTCGTGAAAGAACCGCAGTTGGTTCGCAGGCAACACCAGGTTACTATGAAGCCGTTCGCGAAAATTCTGAATTTAACTATGAAGGAATTTTAACTTACTCGAAAAAAATTAATGATTTCGATCTTTCGGGATTAGTTGGTTTAAACAAAAGACAATTGCGCTACGATTTCTTACGTGGTCAATCTTCTGGTGGTTTGGTTGTTCCTGGTGTATACAACCTGTTAAACTCGGTTGATCCTGCTTTGATTAACGACATTACCAATGAGAAAGAGGTAAATTCAGTATTTGGTCAAATTTCTGTTGGATTCCGCAATATGGTATTTGTGGAAGCCACTTATCGCACAGACTGGTCTTCAACACTTCCAGCCAACAATAACAAATACAGCTATCCTTCAGTTTCAGGTAGTTTCGTATTTTCAGAATTGTTAGAAGGAGTGGAGTGGTTAAACATGGGTAAGGTTCGCTTAGGTTGGGCTGAAGTTGGTAACGATACCGATCCTTACAATGTTTACGCGACATACAGTTATAATACTGATGGTGCCTTTATGAATACACCGCGTGTATTTGTCCCGGATGATCTTTTAAATGAAAATTTAAGATCAGAAACAACAAGATCAAAAGAAATAGGTTTGGATTTGAACTTATTTGATAACCGTATTGACTTAAGTGCTACTTACTTTGACAATACAACTTTTGACCAAATTATGCCATTGCAAGTATCGCAGGCTACAGGTTATGCTTCAAAATTCATTAATGCAGGTGAAATGACCAACAAAGGTATCGAGATTGCATTGGGAGTTACTCCGGTTCGTACGAAAGATTTTGAGTGGAACATGATGTTCAACTACACCAAAGTGAACAATACGATGGAGAAATTATATGGAGAAGGAGAAAACGAACTTCTGTCTCTTGATATTCAAAGAGCACCATTCGGTGGTGTATTCTTAAGAGCCAGTAAAGGAGATACCTATGGAACTTTGTGGGGAACCAACTTTATTTATGACGATGCAGGTAACAAAGTAATTGGTTCAAACGGATACTATGAGTCTACTCCTGATCTTGTGCCAATTGGTTCGGTACTTCCTGATTATACATTGGGTATTCGCAACGGATTTACATACAAAGACTTCGAATTGGATTTCTTAATTGACATCCGTAAAGGTGGAATTTTCTACTCGCTTTCTCACATGTGGGGCATGTACTCAGGTATGTATGCTGAAACTGCAGGTGTTAACGACAAAGGAAATGAAATTCGTGACGATATTGACGCTGGTGGTGGTATCAAATTAGAAGGTGTAACTGGAGACGTTACCTGGAATGATGACGGTACTTACACTGTTACCAACACTGCTCCTAACGAAAAATACGTTTCGGCAGCCGGATGGGGTGCAAGACACTACCATGGATTTGGTTATCCTAGTGCACAGTCAATATTCGATGCAGACTATGTTAAATTAAGAGAAGTAACTTTAGGTTATAATATTCCTAAAAGTTTGTTTAATGGAATCGTAAATAACGCAAGAATTTCAGTTTACGGTAAAAATTTATTTACCTGGGGCTTGGCTAAAGATGGTTTCGATCCTGAGATGGCTGCTAACGGTTCAGGAAACGTTCAAGGTTTAGAAGGAGGTTTACAACCAATGTTCCGAACTTATGGTATTAACTTGAAATTGAACTTTTAAACTTTAAAAATTATTGAAAATGAGAAATATAAAAACACTAATAGCATTTTGCCTGATACTATTCATGGTGGCGTGTGATGTGGATTACATGGATAATCCAAATGCACCGAGTAGTGTGCCTACTTCTGCGCTGTTTAATAACAATATGAAGAGAGTTGTGGATGCCACTCAGGATACCTGGTTTTCCGGACGATTCACATATGCTACGATGCAGTACTGGCAACAATCGGAATATGGTGATGAAGATCGCTATGTTTATAGAGAATCGATGCGTCAAACTCAAAATACTTTTTATGAGATTGCCGAGAACTTCAGAGAAATTATTCGTTTAAATGAAGATGAAGCTACCAAAGCTGCTGCTGCTGCTTCAGGTGATAACCAAAACCAGATTGCAACCTGCCGTATAATGTTAGCTTGGTTATTCAACTTAATGGTAGACACTTGGGGAGATATTCCTTACTATTCTTACGGTTCGGATGATCCTGATTTTCAAGCATTAAGAGTGGCCGGTTATGGAGATGACGAAACCGTTTTAAGCCCGGTTTATGCAACACAGGCAAAAATCATTGAGGATATTCTTAACGAATTGGATGAAGCTGCCGATCAATTGGATGCAAGCAAATCAGGTATGGCCGGAGACAATGTATTCAATGGAGATGTTGCCAAATGGGAAAAATTTGCCCAATCATTACGTTTAAGAATTGCCAATAAAATTAGTGGAGTAAATTCATCATTGGCAACAACTCATATCAACGATGCAATTTCGTCGGGTGTATTTACATCTAACGATGACAACGCCATGTTTGAATACGAGTCGAGCGACAAAAATGCTTCTCCTATGTACAGAGCATGGAATGTTGATAACCGTAGTGACTTTGCAGTCGGACACAGTTTTATTACACTGTTAAAAGGTGAAAATCTGGTTGATCATTCGCACACTGATGTAACCACAGGATCTAATCCTAATCCATTCCTCGGAATTATGGATCCAAGGATTCATAAATACGCTCAGAAAAACAAAAACGGCGATTATGTTGGTATGTTCATTTCTGAAAGTTCTGCTGATGCTGCTACCTTTAGTATTGAGTCTTTACCTGGAACGGCCATTATTGAAACGCCCAATTTTTCTGAAACTTTGATGGAATATGCTGAAGTATGTTTCATCCAAAGTGAATTGAATGGTTGGGATCAAACCTGGTACGAAAAAGGTATTCGCGCTTCAATGGAAAAATGGGGTGTTGACGATGCTGATATCGATGCCTACATTGCTGCAGTACCTGCCGCAAATATGGAAAATGTACTTACGCAAAACTTTATCGCATTATATATGCAAGGTCATACGGCATGGATGAATTATCGTCGTACAGGATATCCTAAAACTTTAATTCAGCCTTATTCGGATTACAGTGTATACGACCCAACAGGCGACACCTGGTTAGATAAAGTATTTACTCCACTTGTTGAGGAAGTTGATGATCTTCCTTTCAGAATGAGATACCCGGCTCAGGAACAAACCCTGAACGGTGCAAATCGAAAAGTAGCTGCTAATGCTTTAAGCAACGGTGATGTTATTTATTCGAAATTATGGTGGGATGTAAATTAAATTACAAAAGACCTATAACTAAAATATGATAAAAAGGAATGGCCGGATAAATTATCTGGCTATTCTTTTTTTCAAAAATACAATTGCAGCAGTAATTGCTAAAACTGAACCAATCTAAAACCATACAATCACTATAAACCTGTTTTCTTCAAATGCGTTTATTATCCATCATATTTTGTTTTTGCTGTATTGCAAAATTGGCTTTGGGGCAATCCATCACAATCGATTCGCTTAAACAGGAATACGACAAACAATATGGGCTAAACAGCATTCTTATAAATGGTAAAAAAAGTTCTACCTATTACCTCGATCATTATGGGCATCCGTTTTGGAGAAGTGACAAGGAGTTTTGGGCGGATATTTTTTTGGAAAGTAAAAGATTTGAAGCACAACGCGTAAAATATAATATTGAAAAGCAGGAGTTTATTCTCAACTTCACCAACCTAAATGGAGCTGAAAAACAAATAATACTCACCCCCTCAATTGTAGACACCATTGTTATTAATGAGTATATTTTTATTCCCAACACAAACAAAAAAATAAAACCAGCCTATGTGCAGCTTATCTATTCCAACAAAGTAAAATGTACAAAAGGCTGGTATAAAAACTTAGTTGTTGCCAAAGATGTTAGCTCACGCTCAGGATTTAAATACCAGAAGGAACAGGTGGAATGGTATCTTGAAGGGGAAGGTTCTACCAT
>NZ_JBFHGM010000279.1:0-6588 GCF_041583095.1 Draconibacterium sp. | reverse complement strand
GGGATTTTCACGCATTAAACCAAAACCTAATTTTAAACCGGATGAAGAAGAATGTTATTGTTTTGGGCGCCGGACTTGTAGGAAGTTCAATTGCCAAAGATTTATCGAAGAACCATCAGGTTACCAGTGTTGACTTTGACAAAAAAGCCCTAGACAAGTTTTCTGCGTTCCCCGAAATAAAATGCATTCAGGAAGATCTGAGCCAACCCGAAAAAATAAAATCACTGATTTCCGACTACGACCTTGTAATTGGAGCAGTTCCGGGTTTTATGGGTTACCAAGCCATGAAAGCGGTAATTGAAGCCGGAAAAAACATGGTTGATATTTCGTTTATGCCCGAAGATTTTCTGTTGTTAAACGGTTTGGCTAAAAAAAATAAGGTTTGTGTTGTGGCCGATTGTGGTGTTGCTCCCGGCATGGGAAATATTATTCTAGGGCATCACAACCAGCAAATTACAGTAAAATCATACGAATGTCTTGTTGGCGGGCTGCCCGTCATCCGCGAATGGCCCTACGAATATAAAGCGGTGTTCTCGCCCATCGACGTAATTGAAGAATACACACGCCCAGCGCGCTACATCCAAAACTACGAGCTGGTAGAAAAAGAAGCCCTCTCTGATCCGGAATTAATCCATTTTGATGGAATTGGCACGCTTGAATCATGGAACTCCGATGGTTTACGTTCGCTGATGCAAACCATGAAGAACGTTCCCGATATGATTGAAAAAACACTGCGTTACCCGGGATGCATCGAGTACCTTCGTGTTTTACGGGAATCGGGATTTTTCTCGTACGATCCGGTTGAAGTAAACGGAGTTAAAGTGCGACCAATTGATGTTACGGCCAAATTACTGTTCCCTAAGTGGCAACTTAAACCCGGCGAAGAGGATTTTACGATAATGCGCATTGTTATTAAAGGAGTGGAAAACGGAGCCGAAAAAACCTTTACCTACCATTTGCTCGACAAATACGACCGCGATTCGCAAACCATTTCAATGGCACGAACAACTGGCTATGCGTGTACCTCGGTTGCAAATCTCGTTCTTGATGGCACCTTCAATTCGGTTGGTGTTAATGCACCCGAAGCAGTTGGGGCACAACCCGGAAACCTCGGGTACATCTTTCAATACCTTAAGGAACGTGGCGTAATCTACCAGCTTTCGGAGTAGTTACAAGTATCTCACTTAAAATTATTTTAACCTTAACCCAAAGCAAATCATCTTTTGTAGCAAATTGCTATTTTTGCACCATGGAAGTGATAATTGGATTTGGCTTTTTACTACTCACCTTTATTGGTGTTTTTCTTTTAGTAAAAGCAAATAAAAAAAGCGGGAAGACAGAGAACAAACAAGAAGAAGTGGTTGCACCACCATCCGACTGTTGCGGTGCGCATGAGATCTGTGAGTTCGATCAGATGAAAATGAACGAATCGCATGTTGAATATTACGACGACGAGGAACTTGATGCCTATAAAAATATCGATGAAAATTCATACACAAGCAACCAAATAGAACAGTTTCGCGAAGTTTTGTACACCTTAAAAACCGAGGAAATAAAGTTCTGGCTGCTCAGTATTGAGCGCCGGCACATTCAACTTCCGGCCATTTTAAAAAGCGAAGCCCGGATGCTAATGGCCGAAGCTTAAACATCCCCCCGGCATTGAACCTCCCCTTACTTTTTTCGTTGTGATAAGAGCATTGCAAAATTACGTTCTTATTCAACAGAAAATATTTCTATCTTCATAAAATCTTTGTGTAAAAACCGTTGATTTTTACATATTATTTTCATCCAATTAGGTAAAACCAACAATTTCAATTCTATGAAAAACTTTTTTCTTCTATTTGTTCTTGTAATCAGTTCAGCAAGTTTATCGGCCCAAACAGAAAAACGACCACTTACCTTTGAAGAAATCCTAAAGTGGAACAGAATTACCGAAACCCATCTCTCGAACAACGGAAAATACGTTGCGTGGAAAGAAGAACCATGGAAAGGTGATGCAACGTTGAAAATCAGCACACCCGATGCCAAAGAAATTGCATCATTTAACTGCGGAAATAAAGCACAGTTTACAGCTGATTCAAAATTCCTAATATTCACAGAAGTTCCTGAAGCAGATACCATTCGTGCCCTTAAACTAAAGAAGACAAAAAAGGAAGATCTGCCACAGAATAAACTGGTTGTTTTTAATATCGGAGAAAATAAATCCGAAAAAATTGAAAACCTGAAATCGGTGAAAGTTCCCGAAGAATGGTCGGGTTGGATCGCTTATCAGGCGAAAGATCCGAATGATTCCACAAAAAACGAAAAGGATAAAAACAATCCGCTCTACATAAAAGATCTCAACACCGGATCAATAAAAACATATCCTGCAGTTAGCAGTTACGAATTGGCAAAGGATCAGCCATTTATCAGTTTTATTTCGGAAGGCGACAGCACCTTTACAGCAGGAGTTTACCTGGTTGATTTAAAGACCGACAAAGTTTCTGCAATTATAGAAGCAGAAGGAAAATTCAAACAACTTTGTATTGCCGACAGTGGTGAACAACTTGCTTTTTTAGCCGATACAACCGATGCTGAAAAGCCATCGTTTGCGCTTTATTACTGGAATGGTGAGCATGAAGCTATTGTTACCGAAAATTCAAACAAGGCCATTCCTGAAAATTGGGAAATAAGCGAGCATGGCAATCTTTCGTTTTCAGATAATGGCGAGCGTTTATTTTTTGGCACTGCTCCTAAAATTCCCGAAAAAGACACTACAAAACTGGAAGAAGAAATCCCGGCACTTGATGTCTGGACATGGAATGAAGAAAAACTTCAAACCGTTCAACTCAACAATAGAGAAAAAGATTTGAAGAAATCCTATTTGGCCGTTGTTCATCTTGATGCGCAAAAAACGGTTCAGTTGGAAACAGAACTTTTCTCGGGCATACGAAAAATTCAAAATGGCGATGCCGATCAATTACTTGCCTACAGCAACCGTCCATACGCGGTGCAAACCATGTGGGAAGGCGGCCCCTATCACAACGATTTTTACCTTGTTGATATCCATTCAGGGGAGGCCGAAAAGATTAAATCCGATTGCCGGGCCACTCCATCGGTTTCTCCCGACGGGAAATTTGTTTACTGGTACAATGCCATCGATACAACCTGGAATACCTACGATGTGGCAAGTGGCACCGAATATCAAATTACTGATCCGGTAACTATTCAAACGGCAGACGAATTAAACGATGTACCTAATCTTCCCGGATCATATCGCGCTGCTGGCTGGTTGCTAAACGATAAAGCGATTTTGATATACGATCGTTACGACATTTGGAAAGTTGATCCAACGAACTCAGTCGATCCGGTAAACCTTACTAAAGATGGCAGGTCTGAAAAGATCAACTATCGCCTGGTGCGTTTTAATCCTGCACCAAACACCGGTATCGATCCGGAAGAAACCGTTCTGCTGACCGGGCATAATGAAGTTTCACGTGCTGATGCTTATTTCGCTTTCGACCTCAGTAAAAACAAGGCACCTGAAGCTCTTTTCAATCAGAATTATCGCTTGGGTAGACCTGAAAAAGCAAAGGAAGATGATTTGATCATTTTTACAAAAGAAGATTTTGAAACCTACCCTAACCTGATTGCAACCGATCTGCGATTTAAAAAGGAAGTGCAAATTAGCGATGCCGCACCGCAGCAAAACGAATTTAAGTGGGGAACTGCCGAACTGGTTACCTGGCGCTCGCTCGATGGATTGGTGTTGGAAGGCACCTTACATAAACCTGAAGATTTTGATCCGGGCAAAAAATATCCGATGATCGTAAATTTCTACGAAAAAAGTTCACAAAACCTGTTAAGCTACCGCATGCCGGAAAACCATCGCTCAACTATCGATTATCACTATTACACCAGTCACGGTTATATTATTTTTAACCCTGATGTTTATTACCAGGAAGGCTATCCGGGCGAATCGGCATTTAATTGTGTGATGCCCGGCATTACAGCGCTAATCGATAAAGGTTTTGTTGATGAAGAACACATTGGCGCGCAGGGGCACAGCTGGGGCGGTTACCAGGTAGCTTACCTCGCTACACGAACCAATATGTTTGCGGCTATAGAGTCGGGAGCTCCGGTGGTAAATATGTTTAGTGCCTACGGTGGTATTCGCTGGGGATCGGGATTAAACCGGTCGTTCCAGTACGAACACACACAAAGCCGGATCGGAAAATCGATTTGGGAAGCTCCGTTGCGTTATTTGGAGAACTCACCGTTGTTTATTCTCGACAAGATCAACACCCCAATTCTGATCATGCATAACGACGATGACGGTGCTGTGCCATGGTACCAGGGAATTGAATTCTTTATTGGGTTGCGACGTTTGCAAAAACCAAGTTGGATGCTTAACTACAACGAAGCCGACCACTGGCCAACAAAACTTCGCGATATGCACGATTTCCAGATTCGGATGGCCCAGTTTTTCGACCACTACCTAAAAGGTGCGCCAATGCCAAAATGGATGGATGAAGGTATTCCGGCAATAAATAAAGGAGTGGATATGGGCTATGAGTTGGTAGAATAAAAAACAAAAAAGCGATGTACTTCTAGTTAAGCACATCGCTTTTTTGTTATTGTTATTTTATCGAGTTATAAATCTCCAGGGCCTCTTCAAATTTATCTTCCATTACCCTGATTTCAATACCTATATTGGTAGGACTTCCGCTAAAAGTACCGTCAATAGTACTTGTAATTTCGTTTACCAGCATAAAATCGATGCCGGCTTCATCAAGCATTTCTTTAAACAACATGTACTTCATGTCGAAATTGCTGGTGAATGTAGCTACAGTTACGGCTTTACTCATTTGTTTTTACTTTTATTTTTTTGCAAAAAAGCAGGTAATCGGTCTCCCAGAAAATAATTCCAGCCAGCCCGCCGGCTTTCGTTCTTAAACTCTTGTATATCATCCTGAAAATCTTCCAGAACTGTTTGTGTTAACGTCAATTTAGTTTGCCCATTATCGTCCGTCAAATTAAAACGAACAAGAGAGTCTCCCGGATATTCGAGATATTTCCACGAGTAGCAAATTTCTGTTGGCACGTTAACCTCAGTCACCTTCCATAGATGTGTAAATGTTCTTTGACCTGACCGAACAACGAATTGAGAAGCAGAGCCCGTTTCCGGTTGAAAATGATTGATATTATCGAAATACCATTGTTTCATTTGGGGCAAGTTGGTTATCGCTGTCCAAACGTTTGCAATTTGGATATCAAGTAGCTGTTCAACAATAATTTCATCTCCCTTTTTCATTGCCTCATATCCCAATAAACCGCTGGAGTATTAATCATCCAAACCTTTTTTGGTTTCAATCACCACCACTCCATTTGCACCGCGTGAGCCATAAATTGCCGCGCTACCATCTTTAATTATATTGATACTTCTTACCTGCGAAGGAACCAGTGTGCTCATAACGCTGCCATCTACCTGAACGCCATCCACAACAATTAGTGCCGCACTGCTCAGGTTTATCGAATTAACCCCTCGAATAATTATATCTCCGTTACTCTGAACCTGCACACCGGCAAAACGTCCACGCATCAGATCATACATATTGGTATACTGCGAAAAATCGACGTCATCGCTTGTCATTTGGGCCAGCGCATTTAATTTTTCGCCATCTTTTACATAACCATATCCTATGGCATATTCCCTGGCTTTTTCACCGGCCTTAAGTTTTAAATTAACGGCAACCAGCTTTATCTTTTCGTCCAGTTTAACATTCTGGTTAATAAATCCCTTTGCCGATACCTTTAATTTATCACTTCCGTCAACTTTAACTTTGAATTGCCCCAGTGAATCAGTTTTCACAATTTCCTTGGAGCTTTTCACCATCACCTCGGCACCTACAATAGTAATACTGTCGAAAGTGGTAACGATTCCTTGTATAAAACGTTCCTGAGCAAAGCTGTTAACTGTAACTACACAGAATAGTGCGAGAAATACGAGAGAAATTCGGGTTTTCATTGTATTGGCTTTTTTGTTTTATTGTTTGCTAAAGTTATAATAATTTAACAAAAAGCCAAGATGCCCGAAATTACATTATATATTTTCGTTAGCAGGTGCTACACGTTTCACCCGGTAGGGCTTTTTCTGTTGCGATTCGAAATAAGTTCGCATCTGTAACTCGGCAATAATGCCTGTTGTAATGAACTGAATACCACCCAATACCAACAAAATACCAAGTAATAATAATGGTTTTCCCCAAATATCATTGCCCAAAACTTTGAGTATGAGCAGATAAATGTTAATCAGCACCCCAATTGCAAGCGTAAAAATACCGATGTTGCCGAAAAAGTGCATTGGGCGTTGCAGGTATTTCTTAAAGAAAACCATCAGTACAAGATCGCTCATTACGCGGGTTGTACGACTGAGGTTGTATTTTGAACTTCCAAACTCGCGCGGACGGTGGTTCACATCCACCTGCGTAATTTTTGTGGCACCTTCAAGCGTTACAAGCGCCGGAATATAGCGGTGAAGTTCGCCATAAATATGAATGCTTTTTATGGTATCGTTGGTAAAAATCTTTAGGGTACACCCCAAATCTT
>NZ_JBFHGM010000278.1:0-6648 GCF_041583095.1 Draconibacterium sp. | reverse complement strand
TAGTTTCCGCCAACTTTATATTTTCCTGTTCCTTGCGGAGCAGCACGGTCGAATTCGCGGTAAATTACCAGGTTGGTAGGTTTAAATCCTTCAGGGAAATAAGGACCAACAGGCATTACAAATACCATAAACAGGTACTCTTCGGCCGGAGCAACACCAATTTGTGGTCCGGTACCAATTAACAACGGACGAATGTATAGCGCAGCACCCGATTCATAAGGCGGAACAAAGCGCTCATTCATTTTTACAGCCATTCGAACGGCTTCCTGAAATTTCTCAACCGGAAGTTTCTGCATCAGAATACCATCGGCAGAATTTTGCATACGTTTGGCATTTTCATCCATGCGAAAAACCCTTACCTTTCCATCTTTTCCTTTAAAGGCTTTTAGTCCTTCAAAAGCTTCCTGCCCATAATGCAATGCCGTTGCCGACATATGAATATTAATGACGTTTGATGAGCTGATTTCAAGTTCTCCCCACTTGCCGTTGCGATAGTAGCAACGAACGTTATAGTCGGTATCGCGGTATCCAAACCCAAGGTTTTTCCAATCGAGATTTTCCATTGTTTACGTTTTAAGTCTGCTTGTTTTGTATTCTTTTTGCAACTTTTGTTGCATTAGCAAAGTAAGCGATTTTTCTTTAATGAAAGTAGAAATTTCATCATGAAACCCGTTTGTAGTAAATGTTTTATAACGTACAGGTAATTTCTGATATTTTTAATTCAATAAGATTTTGCTGTTTTTTCTTAAAATTTTATCCGGATGGCCGGAATATTATTTCAAAATAACAAAAGTGTAGTTTTCAGGAAAAACAGGCTACCTATTATTATAAACTTTAACTCCAGAGGTTTCTAAATTGAATAAAGCAACAATCCACAAGAAACCAGTTTTTGCCTTATCAGGCTGATTCTACTCTTTGGCTTAGCCCAAACAGTAGACAGAGAACCCAAGGCTGCGCCCGCTTCTCTCGGAAAAGCCCTGCCTACCGGCAGGCAGGTACGCGATGCCGACTAAAATTCCTGAAACTCGTCGTTCCTCCTCAAACATCAGTAATTTTTTAACGCCGTCACCGCTTGTTTTCCGGCTCACCGGCCGAGGTCAGGCTCCAGTGTAGCTGGTGTTGCATTAGTGGACGGACCAATAGCAGTATTGGCTCGGAAATGTCTTCCAAGTGCTTCGTTTTTGTGTCAAGACAAAAATGAAGGCCTGCGGCAGCAATAGTAAAAATAGACAACTCAAATATTTACACAATTATTCTTATATATTGGTGTTATTTCAGTTTATCATTGTTTTTATGCCGGTCGCCATCGCGTTTGGTTTTTTTCTCCATATTTTTCAGAAAGGCGTCATTCAGATCCACTCCGGTTTGGTTGGCCAGACAAATGAGCACCCAAAGAACATCGGCCATTTCATCAGCAAGGTCAAATTCTTCATCCGACTTTTTAAACGACTGATCGCCATATTTTCGGGCCATAATGCGCGCCAGTTCGCCCACTTCTTCGGTAAGAATTGTCATATTCGTCAGTTCGCTGAAGTAGCGCACACCAACGGTTTTTATCCACTCGTCAACCTGCTTTTGAGCTTCGGGAATTGTGAGTTCGTTTTTCATAGTGCTTTATTGGGATTAAAAATCCTTTTGTTTAGAGTCGATGATAATGGTTACCGGACCATCGTTAATCAGCGACACATCCATCATGGCACCAAATTTTCCGGTTCCCACTTTTTTGCCAAGAGCCTTTTCCATGGCGGCCACAAATTTTTCGTACATGGGAATAGAGATATCGGATTTGGCAGCCCGGATGTACGATGGGCGGTTACCCTTTTTGGTTTTGGCCTGTAGGGTAAACTGGCTCACCACAATTATATCGCCGTCAACATCCATAACCGAGCGGTTCATCACACCGTTCTCATCATCAAATATCCGGAGCTGTGTCGATTTTTTTACCAGGTAATCAATGTCTTCCTGTGTATCATCGTTTTCGATGCCAACCAAAATCAGCAGTCCATTTTTTATGGCCGATATTTTTTCGCTTTCAACGGTTACCGAAGCTTCCTTTACTTTTTGAATTACAACACGCATCTGCTTTTTACTTTTTCGATGGCTAATTTATAAAAACAATAATCCTTTCTCAACTTTTATTATTTAGTTTTGTTTGGAAATTTGACAGAAATATTAAACAAAAACAATGAGAAGACTCGGATTAATTTTTCTTTTATTCGGATTGCCTGTAAGTATGCTTGCACAAAACGCCGCAGTAACAGGAAAAGTTGTGGATGCAGTGAGCAATGAACCATTACCGTTTGTTAATGTGCTGGTATCGGGTACCTCGAACGGAACGGTAACAGATGAGTCAGGCCACTTCGAGTTTAGAAATCTGACTCCTGGATTCATTCGCATTGAAGCCAGTTTTGTAGGTTATAAAAAGGCTATTTCATCGGAGGTGGAGGTAAATAATTCGAGCGCTCCTTTTGTTGAAATATTACTCGAAAAAACGGTTTCGGAGCTGGATGAAGTTACGGTTACAGCATCTCCATTCCGAAAAACCATTGAAAGTCCGGTTTCCTTGCGAAGTATTGGTATTGGAGAAATTGAAAAAAGCCCCGGTGCCAACCGCGATATTTCAAAAATCATTCAGTCATTTGCTGGTGTGCAGTCAACGCCCGCTTTTCGCAATGATATTATTATCCGTGGCGGCGGCCCGTCAGAAAGTCGCTTTTATCTTGATGGTGTTGAGGTGCCGTTTATCAACCACTTTGCCACGCAGGGAGCTTCCGGAGGCCCGGTTGGCATTTTAAATGCCGATTTTATTCGCGAGGTAAATTATTACTCCGGCGCTTTCCCGGCCAACCGGGGAAATGCTTTAAGCGGTGTGATGGAATTTTACCAGATCGATGGGAACGAGGAGAAACTAAATTTTCATGGAACGCTTGGCGCATCGGAAATTGCAGCAACTTTGGATGGCCCTATTGGAGAAAAGACAAACTTTGTTGTTTCAATACGTCAGTCGTATCTGCAGTTTTTGTTTAGTGCGCTGGAATTGCCGTTTTTACCCACATTTACCGATATGCAGTTTAAGGTACGCACCCGTTTCGATAAAAAGAATGAGTTGACCCTGATTGGTTTGGGAGCCAACGATTTGTTTGAATTGAATGAAGATATTGAAGATCCCGACGACGAGCAAAAGTACATTCTCAGCGAAATTCCGGTGAACAAACAATGGTCGTACACGGTGGGTGCGGTTTACAAACATTACCGCGATAACAGCTACCAGACTTTTGTGGCAAGTCGCAGTCATTTAGACAATAACGCCTACAAATACCTTGATAATGATAAGAGTTCGGAAGAGAATAAAATTCTTGATTACGACTCGCAGGAGGCCGAAAACAAGTTTCGTTTCGAGAACACTTCGCGTATGGATGGTTTTAAACTGAATTTTGGTGCCAACCTCGATTTTGTAAGCTACAAGAACAGCTCGCAATTCCGCCGATTTTACGAGGGACAGCCGGTTGATGTGAGTTACAACACCGATCTTAACCTCGTGAAATACGGTTTGTTTGCACAGCTCAGCAAGTCGGTTTTTAGCGAACGCTTGGCACTTTCGCTGGGCGTGCGCGCTGATGCGAATAATTACTCGTCGAGCATGAAGAACTTGTTGGATCAGTTCTCGCCGCGTTTTTCAGCATCGTACACCTTAACCGATCGGTGGAGCCTGAATTTTAATACCGGACGTTATTACCAATTGCCGGCTTATACAACGCTGGGTTACAAGGAGAACGATGTTTTAGTGAATAAAGCCAACAATCTGAAATACATTGCGGTAGATCATGTTATTGGAGGATTGGAATTTCGTCCCCGACCAGCGGTGCAGTTATCGGCCGAGGCATTCTGGAAAGGTTATTCACAATATCCGTTTTCGGTGAACGACCAGGTAAGTTTGGCGAATCTGGGAGCCGATTATGGTGTAGTTGGCGACGAAGAAGTAACCTCAACCTCCGAGGGAAGAGCTTACGGAGCCGAATTTCAGGCGCGTATTAATTCTACTGACGGATTTAATTTCAACCTTTCGTACACCTTGGTACGTAGCGAATTTAATGACGGAGAAGGCGCTTACATCCCCTCAAGTTGGGACGCGAAGCACCTGATTACACTTACTACTACTAAAGACTTGAAACGTAACTGGCGCGTAGGTGCACGCTGGCGTTTTGTGGGTGGTTTGCCTTATACGACGTGGGATATAGAAAAATCATCGCTGGTGGAAGCCTGGAACCTGCAAGGCGGACCGTATTACGATTATACGCAGCTTAATGCCAAACGCTTTGACCCTTTTCATCAGCTCGATATTCGCGTAGATAAATCCTACTATTTCGAAAAACTCACCGCTAAATTTTATATCGACATTCAAAACCTTTATAATTTCCAGGCGCAGGAAAACGATATTGTAGTTCGTGCCGAAGATGCCAACGGGAATTTCCTTACAACCGACAATGGAACGCGTTATGTGCTGAACGAAATTGAAAGCAAGTCGGGAACGGTTTTACCAACCATCGGAATTATTATTGAATTTTAATTCAGTGAGACGCTAATTTCAGAAACGAAGTGCCCTGAAATGATAAAGTTGAACTGATTCCAATGATCTACCGTTGGGATTTAATGGGGTTAACTTGCCTGTCGAGAGTCTGATAACCAGTTCCCTGAGGCAAATATAGAAACATCATACCCTACGCAAACTCGTATATTCTGCGGTGGTACAGTTCATTCATACAACCTTTTGATTCTTGTAAAATAAATCAATACGACTAGGTATAAAACAGTGTTTTGTGAATCCTTATACTGGGAGTTCATAACGATATTTTATACGTGTACTTCAAATTTATGAATAGAGTACCGAAAGTAAACAGAATAGAACAGAAAGAAGAAGATGTATTTTATTGCTTCCTTAAAAAGAGTTCTTAAATTTATGAAATAATACTGAATCAATATAAACTAAATAGATCATGATGAATCGAAAACTTCGTATGGGAATGGTTGGTGGAGGCACCGACGCGTTTATTGGAGCAATACACCGTTTGGCAGCTTTTATGGACAACCAGATTGAGCTTGTTTGCGGCTGTTTTAGTGTAAACCCTGAAATATCAAAACAATCGGGAAAATTATATTATTTACCAGATGACAGAGTCTATGAAACCTATCAGGAAATGTTTGAAAAAGAAGCCAAACTTCCGGAAGGCGAACGAATGGATTTTGTTTCGATAGTAACACCCAATTTTGTGCATTTTGCACCGGCAATGATGGCACTTGAACATGGTTTTCATGTGGTGCTGGATAAACCGATAACATTTACATTGGATGAGGCATATCAACTTAAAGAACAAATCAATAAAACCGGCTTAACTTTTGCGTTAACACATACTTATTCGGGTTACCCTGCCGTTAAACAAGCCAAACAAATGGTTGCCGAAGGTAAATTTGGAAAAATCAGAAAAATATTTGTTGAATATCCGCAGGGGTGGCTTTCATCGAAAGTGGAAGACGCAGGAAATGCACAGGCAAGTTGGCGTACCGACCCAAAAAAATCGGGGAAAGCCGGTTGTATGGGCGACATTGGGACACATGCACATCAGCTGGCCGAATATATTACAGGGTTAAAAGTAACAGAGCTTTGTGCTGAAATCAATGTTTTTGTTCCTAATCGTTTATTGGATGATGATGGTGCTGCTTTGTTGCGTTTCGATAACGGAGCCAAAGGTGTTCTTATGGCCAGTCAGGTTGCTGCCGGCGAAGAAAACGCAGTTAAAATTAGGGTTTACGGCGAAAAAGGTGGGCTGGAATGGAACCAGCACGAACCCAATACTTTAATTTTAAAATGGATCGACCAACCGGTACAGATCTTACGGACCGGAACCAGTTTGGATGCTCCGGCAGCCTTGCATAATACACGAACACCGGGCGGACACCCTGAAGGTTACCTGGAAGCTTTTGCCAATATTTACCGCAATTTTGCACTTACCGTTCGTGCAAAAGCCAACGGTGAAGAACCTACACCCGAAATGCTGGATTTCCCGGGCGTTGAAGACGGTATTCGCGGAATGCAGTTTATCGATACCGTAGTTAGTGCCGGGTCCAACGACGAGGTGAAATGGGTAAAATTTGGCGATATAATTTGAAATGAATGAGCAGGTGATTACAAGTCACCTGCTCATAAAAATATATGAACTTAAAACTACAACAATAATGGCAAGACCAGTAACACTTTTTACCGGACAATGGGCCGATTTGCCTATTGAAACCATGTGTCAGAAAGCAAAACAATTTGGCTACGATGGTTTGGAACTATGTACCTGGGGCGATCACATGGAAATTGCAAAAGCTGACCAGGCATACTGCGATAACAGAAAAGAATTACTCAATAAATATGATTTACAGTTATTTACCATTTCCACGCACCTTGATGGGCAATGTGTTTGCGATCCTATCGATAAGCGGCACAAAAGTATTGCCAGCCCACAGGTTTGGGGCGATGGCGATCCGGAAGGTGTGCGTCAGCGTGCAGCCGAAGAAATGGTAAAAACGGCCGAAGTGGCCAAGCGACTGGGAGTGGATACCGTGGCTGGATTTACCGGAAGCCCGATTTGGCACATGTTGTATTCG
>NZ_JBFHGM010000277.1:0-6676 GCF_041583095.1 Draconibacterium sp. | reverse complement strand
CTGGATACGAATTTTCGGATCCGATTCCATATCGCCGCCAATAATATCAAGTTTAATGTCGCGCAGCATTATACGGTCCGGATCGCGTTGGTTCATGGTTACATCAACTGCCTGGTGTGGCCAGTATTGCATGGTGGTTCCGGGGTTACCAAAAACCATTGTAAAATCGCCGGGCTGGATACCTTTCATCGAAACCGGGAACGATTTTTTGGGTTTAAACGGCACATTATCGGGCGAGTACTCTGCCGGTTCGTTGTTCTCATCGGCATAAATACGGAACAGCGAAAAATCGCCGGTATGGCGCGGCCACATCCAGTTGTCGGTATCGCCGCCAAACTTGCCTATTGCCGATGGTGGTGCACCTACCAAACGCACATCTTTATACACTTTGTAAACGTAAAGGAAATACTGGTTGCCATAAAAAAGCGGCTTTACCGACGCGGTAAATTTCCCGTCGTTGCGGGCTTCTTTAATAATGCGATCGGTATTTTCGCTAATCTTTTTGTCTGCTGCTTCGCCATCCAGGTTTTCGATTCCGGCCAGTACTTTGTCGGTAACATCTTCCATGTATTCCAGAAAACTTACCGTTAATCGTTCGTTTGGCAGTTCTTCGTCGCGGCTCATGGCCCAAAAACCGTTGGTAAGGTAATCGTGTTCTACGGTGCTGTGCGACTGAATCTGGCGGTATCCGCAGTGGTGGTTGGTAATTAGCAGCCCTTCATCCGATATCAGTTCTCCGGTACATCCGCCGCCAAAAATTACTACGGCATCTTTCATGCTCGAGTGGTTTACATCGTAAATATCGTCGGCAGTGAGTTTAAAACCCATTTCCTGCATCTCTGCCAGGTTGTATTTTTCCAGCAGAATCGGTATCCACATGCCTTCTTTAGCCGAAAGCTGAAACAAACTAAAACCAAGTAACAATAGCAACAAACTCTTCTTCATCATCTTTAAAAAATTTAAAGCGATAAAGAGAATAAAAATGCGGAAATTAAAAAATGATTTAAAACATTTTGAAGACAGATTTGTCATAATATCTGACAGGATGCCTTAAAAAAGTTAATTTTGTGCAACTAGCAACAAATACTGAGTATGATTGATTTTTTACCGAGTAACAGTCTGATTCAATTACTAACGGCTTTTACTGCAATCGGAACAAGTATCCTCCTTTGGAAATTCAGAAAAGCTATTGAGGTACGTTTTCTGATTTTACTCGAAATTTTTGTTGCAATTTGGGCATTTTGTTACGCACTTGAATTTGGAACTACCGTTTTGGAAGAAAAAGTTCGTTACTCGCAAATGTCGTACCTGGGCATTGCATTTATTCCGCTTACTTACTTCTTTTTTACCACCTCTTACAGCCAGAATTTTCGCTTGGTAAATAAACGTACTATTCTTATTACGCTTTTGATTCCGGTAATTACGCTGATTCTGGTATTTACCAACGACAAACACGGGCTTATCTGGAAAGATTACACCCTGGACAGCAGCACCAACATACTGCATTACCAACATGGTATTTGGTTTTGGTTTTTCGATATCTATGCGTTTACGCTAATTGCATGGGGGATTTTTAACCTGGTTAGTTCAATTTCAAACTTTACGAGCTTTTACAAAAAACAAATACGTATACTAATCGTTGCCTCGCTTATTCCGGTAATGGCCAACCTGATGTATATTTTTAATATTAATCCGGTTCCGGGTTTCGACTGGACTACCGTTTCGTTTGTTTTAACCGGGTTGATTATTGCTTTAGGCATATTCCGCTATAAAATATTTGAACTTATACCGGTTGCACGCGAGAAACTGCTGAACACCATGAATGAAGGTGTTTTGGTAATAAACAGAAACGGGATTATTGAAGAAACCAACCCGGCGCTGATACAAACTTTTGGGCTGAACGAAAAAACATGCATACATTCCAACTTTGTGCAAACCTTTGAACAGTTTCCTGAAATTATTAAGCTTCTGCAGTCGGATGACGATCGGTTTACCGACTTTGAAATGCAACGCAATAAACAATCATTTTATTACCAGATACGGATTACTTCGCTACACAACCAGCTGGGAAAACTTAGCGGAAAACTGATGGTTTTAAGCGATGTTTCGTCGATACGCCGTACAAAAATTCAGCTTACCAAAAAGAACAACCTGCTAAAAGAACAAAACAGACGTAACGAAAAACTAATCGACGATTTGGATGCTTATGCCCATACGCTGGCTCACGATCTGAAAAACCCCTTAAGCGTAATCTTTTCATCAAGCGATATAATATTAGCCGCTGCTGAAGAGGGCGATATGGAAACGATTAAGGAATTTTCGGCGGTGATAAAAGAATCGTCGGCTAAAACCATAAGCGTAACCAACGAGCTGTTAAAAATGGCCACTGCCGGACACGAAGATGTTGAAACCGCACCGATTGAAATGGAACAGGTTTATACGGCAGCACTGGCGCAAATTACCGATAATATTCTCGATTACAAGGCTAGCATTGAAGTAGAAAACAGCTGGATAAATGCGCAGGCCTACGCACCGTGGATTGAGGAAATTTGGATAAACCTGTTATCGAATGCGATGAAATATGGTGGCGTTCCGCCACAAATTAAAGTGGGTTGCGAACTTAACGGACAAGGAATGGTAAAATACTGGGTGAAAGACAATGGCGATGGTATTCCGAAAGATCAGCACATAAACGTATTCCGGAAACATACGCGTTTGCAACCCGATAAAGCCGGCGGTTACGGACTTGGGCTATCGATTGCAAAACGTATTATCGAAAAGCTGGGCGGCAAAGTGGGTGTTGAAAGTAGCGGCGAAAAAGGCGGAGGCTCGCTGTTCTATTTTAAACTTCCGGCTGTAAGGGTTGAAGCACTTAATGAGGTGCGTTAAATAAACCGGCCCACCCCCAAAAAGGGCAGGCCGGAAAACCTCACAAATATCTGCCCACAGGCATTATAGTTATATTTATTCCGTGTCGTCGTTATTTTCGTCGGCACTGTTTTCTTTTCTTCCTTCGCGGGCAGCCAGCGTATCGTTATAGCGTTTTATTTTCTGATTCATAACAACAATAAAGTTTTCAATTTCGGGTGTGGCCATGCCAATTCTTACGTACGAATTTACCAGATCGGTGATTTCGCGGTATAGCGGACTCATTTTTTCGCGAACCACTTTTACATCGCCACTTGATTTATAACCTCTTTCGGTATCGCGTGTGTTTTGCAGGGTTTTAAAATTTTCCTGCTGGCTTTTATACAAAGGTAGCCAGGTATTAAGCCGAATACGGGTTACATGTTCCGTATTTTGGGGGTTTTCCATGTCTTGAATAAGGTTGCGTGCTTCGCTCGATTCGCTGTCGAATGAGCGTTTGCGGAAATCGCCGTACACATCGAAAATGCGGCGGATAATTTTAGCGCTTTCTACTTCTTCGGGTACCGGGCTGTGTAAATGCGCATCTACCATCAAATCCATAGCACGCCAGGTTCTTCCGCGTTCTTCGTCGGCTGACTGAACTTTCTCGGTTAATACACTTCCGCGATCAACACGGGTGGCTTCATCCAGTTCGTTGTACACGGCATTAAATCGTGTCATTAAATCGGTGGTTACTCTTGTTTCGGGGAAAATGCCGATAATGCCGGTTTTTAGGTCGGTAATAAGTTCGAAATACTCGCTGTTGCGTAAATAGGTTAGTGAAATAGAATTAACAAAATTCATAGTAAAAAATTTAAGGTTTAAAATTAATGTTGATGATTTTTATGATTCGAGGATTTAAGTTTTATTAATGGATGAGTATTAAATTGAGTAATAAAATTAAAACATATGCAAACAATTGTCAAGAATATAAAATATGTTTTACAGCAACTTACACTCCTTACAAGGTATTGTATTTCGTATTCCCCGGATTGTTAGCAATTGTATAAGAGCTACTTCACCACCTGCCCGGTTCTTTTGCTCCTGCTAAACGGTTTCTTGTTTTCAAAGGCAGATAAATTTTGCCCGATTTATCGACGCTTATTTTCGACGAATTCTCCGGGCCGCCTGTTTTTATCAGGCACAGAAGCGCGGCAATTTCCGGCAGGCCGGAAAATGCAATTCTGCCTTTCGTTACCATTTCCGGCAAGCCGGATTTTATTTCGCTGTTTTGCGTAAACTTTTCCGGGCCACCGGAAAAGGCTTTTCTCCTGTTCGGGAACATTTCCGGGCTGCCGGATTTTATTTCTCTTGTATGCGGGAACATTTCCGGGCCGCCGGATTTTACTACTCTTGCGTGCGGGAACACTCTTAATCAGCAGCTTACGTATTTTATCATTTATTTGCTTTTTACCGAAAATTATGTTTATTTTAAGGGCAGAATCAAAAAACTATTCCCGTTGAATACGCGCCCGCAAATAAAGCTTGAATATGCGAAACACGCCCAGCAGGACGTTCTCCTGATGCGGTTTCCCTTTAACTTTTCGTTAAAGGAAAAATTAAAGCAAACATTTCCGGTGTTATGGAGCAAGCAACTGCGAAGCTGGTATGTATTAAAACATGATTTCGACTATGATCGGTTTATGCAGGAATTTAAGGTTTTGGCTGATACGGACGATTCTTCATTAAAATTAAATACCCAGGCTGTTTATACGGCCCCGCTGAAACGAAATTACGATTACCGTAAAAACATAAAGCTGCCGAATGGGTACATGGAATTACTTCAACAAAAACGTTACAGCGAAAATACGACTAAGACTTACTCGGGCTATTTCAAGGATTTTATGCACTATTTTGAAGGCCTGGATTTATCTCAGATTGAATTGCAGGAAATAAATAATTACATCCTGGCTTTAATCCAGTCGGCTAATATTTCGGGGAGCGAACAAAATCAGCGCATCAATTCGATTAAATTTTACTATGAAAAGGTTCCGGGTAGAGACAAACAATTGATAAATATTGAACGACCACGCAAAGAAAAAGCATTGCCCGATACGCTGAGTAAAAACGAAATTCGGCTTATTTTGGATAATACGGCAAATATTAAACACAAATGTATGCTTGAATTGATATACTCGGCTGGATTACGCAGGAACGAGATTTTGCAAATGAAGCTAAAGGACATTGATTCGGAAAGGATGTTGGTTAAAATTTGTGGAGGCAAAGGTCGAAAGGACCGGTATTCGCTTTTATCTAAAAGTGTATTAACCCATTTGAAGCAGTATTTTATAGCGTATAAACCAAAATACTGGTTATTTGAAGGGCTGAACGGAAGCCAGTATTCAAGTACAAGTATTACGCGGGTTTTAAAGAAATCGGCCAAGAAAGCAAGGATTAAAAAAAGGGTTCATCTGCATATGCTCCGTCACTCGTTTGCCACGCACTTGCTGGAACAGGGTACTAACCTGAGGGTAATACAAAACTTGCTGGGGCATGAGAGCATTCAAACCACCGAGATTTACACTCATGTATCGAATTTAGAGTTAACGAAGGTTGTAAATCCAATTGATGAGATAATAAGCAACACATGAAAAGTACCATTTACAAGCATATAGTATTAGAAATGACACTTTTTGTTACAGATATAAAAAATATAATGTGCATAAATGATTTGTTACTGATACGTTGGGCGTCATTTAAAAAAAAGAAAATGAAGCACATTATTTACATATTAGGATTGATATCATTTATATCTTGTTCAAACTCAGATATTGATTTCGAAAGAGCTAGCTTGATAGTTAATAATCAAAAAATTGAATTACTTACTGCCAATGAGATATTTGAGAATTATTTGATTAAGAAAAGTGATTACTTGTCAAATGTAATTTCGCACATTGAAAATGAGTTTTTAGAAAATGCAGAATATCCATTTATTATTGAATCAATTAAGACTGAAATTACGCCGGATGAAAAACTTTTCGGTTTTACTGAAAAAATAAAAAATATTGACTTTAAAAAACTTACAGAACCATTCCTAAATAAAATCATCGCTGAGTTGCCTGGTCCTGACACAAAAATTTTGTTTATTCCATCAAATCCAGCATTTGTTGACTTTTTTAGAAATTATCAAATTGGAGTAACTGCAATTACTGTCGGAACAGGAAAAATTATTGTATCAATAGACCCGACATCAAATAATTGGCAGGAACAATTGCCATATGTTCTTGCTCACGAATATCATCACAGTGTATGGACATCAAGAAACTTTAAAACAAAAGACTTCACTCCGTTAGAATATCTGATTTTTGAAGGTCGAGCAGATTCTTTTGCAAAACAATTATATCCAGAAGTTAATAGTCCGTGGACAAATATGATTAACCAAGTAGAAGAAAAAAAGGTTTGGAAAATAATAAAACCTGAATTGAATAAAAGAGAGACTAAAATGAACGACTTAATGATGATTGGCAACGATGAAATTCCATATTGTAGTGGTTATACAATAGGATTTAACATAGTTAAAAAGTTTAAGGAAAACAATCCGAATATAAATGATAAATCCTTAATTGACATGGAACCTGAAATAATTTTGGAATTAAGTGAATATGAAAAATAAAAAACGAACACCCAGTCGAGTAGACGGCCGGTGAGCCAATAGCCCACCGGAGCGCCTCTCACACCACCGTACGTACGGGTCTCGTATACGGCGGTTCGCTAAGCGTCAATACCATGCTCTTTTCACCATGATAGCTATGTCCGAGTTTAGGATATG
>NZ_JBFHGM010000276.1:0-6683 GCF_041583095.1 Draconibacterium sp. | reverse complement strand
ACCTGCTTGTCTTCAATCGATTCGCCGGTAACTTCAAAATAACCCGGCACTGCATAAAGGTTTATTTCCAAACCTGCCACACCTGTTTTCTCCAGTTCCTGCGCATATTCAACCCAGGTTGGTTCGTATATGGCGTTCAGACTTGCAAATACCGGAACATCAACACTTTTAACCAGTTTCTCCAAATTATATAAATGCTCCTTTGGTCCCGCGTGTTCCAATCCCGGAAAAAGATCGGTCATTTCTGCGTTACGGTTTTCGTATTCGCTAAGCAGCTCATCCATTTGCAGACTTTCAAGCTGAATTTGTTCCTCGAAAAGCGAACGATATACAATCGCCCCAATTCCGGCTTCTTCAATTTGTTTAATTACATCGGGTTTCGTTACTAAGTTACTTGCTCCAAGTATGAGTGGATTTTTTAACTCTACACCCATATAAGTTGTTGTAAGATTTGCCATGGTAGTATTTTTAATGATTAGAATTTACGTTTTTCTTAGTGTAACTGAATTTACAAATAATTTGTTCAATTACGAAGTTAAATTTTGTTTATGTGCGATAGAGAGAATGAGAGTGAGAGACTGTGAGAAGATAAGACTATAAGCACCGAAAAGATAAGATAGGTGAGAAAACGGAGGAGATTGAAATAAATTGTTAAACTGAAAAATTGCTGAATTGCAAACCTGATAGCTGGAAACAGTTACTGAGCTTCGTGAGTTGCAGACGAGAAGAACTCATTCACTGAGATGAAAGCTTACAATTTTACAATAGCAACAATTTAACACTTTTTCATCTATCTATCTGAAAAGTCTCAGCGACAACCTTCCCAATCTGGATCATCTGCATTCCAGGCTAATCAAACACATAAAAAAACCACCTGCCTTACGACAGATGGTTTCATATTTTAATATCAATAACTTGTTTACAGCAAACTTAATGTTACAGTTAAACCGGCCATTACAACCGAAACCATAGTCATCAGTTTTATCAAAATATTCAAAGAAGGACCTGAAGTATCTTTAAAAGGATCACCAACGGTGTCACCAACAACACCGGCATGGTGAGCTTCACTTCCTTTTCCACCATAGTTTCCTTTTTCAATGTATTTTTTAGCGTTATCCCAGGCACCACCAGCATTGTTCATAAACACAGCCAGTGTAAAACCGGCAGTCAATCCACCGGCCAACAGACCAATAACACCGGCAACTCCCATTGAAGCTCCAACAACAACAGGAACTATAATTGCTACTAATGAAGGTACCAACATTTCTTTCTGTGCTCCTTTAGTTGAAATTTCAACACATTTGGCATATTCAGGTGTAGCTGTTCCTTCAAGGATTCCCTTAATTTCGCGGAACTGACGGCGAACTTCATCAACCATTGCACCCGCTGCGCGTCCAACAGCTTTCATTGTCATTGCACTAAACAGAAATGCCATCATTGAACCCAGGAAAAGACCACCTAAAAACAGGGGATTAAAAAGAGTAACGTCGTAAGCAGCCGTAAAATCTTTTACTGAAGCTGTTGAAATCTTAATTGCTTGCATTCCATCCTGTGCTGCCGGAGCAATATCATTATAAAAGATATATGAGCCTTTGGTAACAAATCCTTCTCCGGCTGTTGCTATTTTTCCAAACCACAATCTAATTTCTTCCATATAAGCAGAAATTAAAGCCATTGCTGTTAGTGCTGCTGAACCAATTGCAAATCCTTTACCGGTTGCCGCTGTTGTATTTCCCAGCATATCTAAAGCATCTGTTCTTTCACGCACTTCAGGTGGAAGCTCAGCCATTTCAGCGTTACCTCCAGCATTATCAGCAATAGGTCCGAATGCATCGGTAGCCAATGTAATACCCAGTGTAGACAACATACCTACAGCAGCAAAACCAATTCCGTAAACCCCCATAGCAAAGTGTTCTGCACCACCTGCTGCCCAGAATGATCCCATAATACCAAGTACAATGGTTACAACCGGTATCCAGGTTGAGTACATTCCAACAGCTAAACCGTCAATAATAGTAGTTGCAGGTCCTTGTTGCGCTTGTTCTGCAATACCTCTTGTAGGTTTATATTCATCAGAAGTAAAATATTCAGTAGCCTGCCCGATAATAACACCGGCAGCCAATCCAATAATAACAGCCCAGAAAACGCCCCAGGTTACCCACCCAAGGTAAGCCATTCCGGCCATTGCAAGAAGAATCAAAAATGAACTTCCTCCGGTACCAATTAACAGAGCATTTAATAAATTTTTCTGTGTAGCAGATTCTTTGGTGCGAACCATGAAGATTCCCACAATGGAAAGGATAATTCCAATGGCAGCAACAAGCATAGGCGCTGTAACTGCTTTAACAGGATCGATACCTGTATCAGAAAGAACGATTGCAGGAAGAGCGGCACCAAGTGCAGCGGTTGCCAAAATAGAGCCTGCGTATGATTCGTAAAGGTCGGCTCCCATACCGGCAACGTCACCAACATTATCACCAACGTTATCGGCAATAGTTGCAGGGTTACGCGGATCGTCTTCCGGAATACCGGCTTCCACTTTACCTACAAGGTCAGCACCTACATCAGCTGCTTTAGTATAAATACCTCCTCCAACACGAGCAAATAATGCTTGTGTAGAAGCACCCATACCAAACGTTAACATGGTAACTGTTATCTCAATTAATTTTACGCGTTGGCCTGCATCGTTGATTACACCATTAGTTACATAATCAGCACTTCCGTGAACAAAATGAAGCCCTAAGAATTCAGCACCATTAGCCATATGCTCCGGTGTAAATACAACTTCACTTAGAAAAAAGTACCATGCTGCAATATCTAACAATGCAAATCCCACAACGATTAAACCCATCACTGCTCCACTTCGGAAAGCAACCTGTAACCCTTTGTTCAACGACTGCGAAGCTCCGTGTGCTGTACGCGCTGAAGCAAATGTTGCAGTTTTCATTCCCAAAAATCCACAAAGGCCTGAGAAAAAACCACCAGTTAAAAATGCGATGGGCACAAATGGATTTTGAACGCCAAAATATGCCATAATGGTTAGTAGGATAAAGAGTATTACAAAAACAATTCCTACAACCTTGTACTGTCTTTTCAGATAAGCCATTGCACCTTCACGAACGTATTGTGCAATTTCTTTCATTCTGTCAGTACCTTCTGAATTCTTCATCATCGATTTGAAGAATATCCAGGCAAATACCAATGCCAATATCGAGGCAATTGGCACTATCAAAAATATACTGCTCATAAATTGATAAATTTTAGTGTAGCTTTTGGCTACGGTTTAGTATTAAATTGAAATTTGTTCTTCTTCTGGTTTCTAGTCCGGTTTTACAAAAAAAAGTTTTTGCAATAGACAAAGATAAATTTCTAAACGAGATGAGGAATTTTAGCTTATGTATTTGACAACAGGTTGAAAATTTTTTAACATCAGGATTTTCAGACTATTTCATATTTTATTGTAAACATTTTGTTCCCTCAAAATCAAAACTTAAATTCAACCTGTGAACGGATTGCTTTACCAAAGATTAACGAGATACATCCGTTTACTTTTAACTAAACCTAAATATCAATGAAAACTAAACAGCTCATCCCCTTCGTCTTTAGCATAATTTTTTTGTTTTTCGCTTGTAATCCCAAACAGGATGCAAAGCTGACAAATGCCGATGTTGTAATATATGGTGGAACTTCGGCGGCTGTTTCGGCGGCTGTTCAACTGGCAAAAATGAATAAATCGGTTGTAATTGTTTGCCCCGATAAACATTTGGGTGGATTAACATCAAGCGGACTTGGTTTTACCGACACCGGAAATAAAAGTGTAATTGGCGGACTGGCACGGGAATTTTACCAGCGCGTGTATTCGCATTACCAAACCGATGAAGCCTGGCAGTGGGAAAAGCGCGAAGAATATGGCAACACCGGGCAGGGAACTCCGGCAATTGATGGCGACAAACGCACCATGTGGATTTTTGAACCTCATGTGGCCGAGCAGGTTTTTGAGGATTTTATCAGCGAGAACAACATCAGTGTTTTCCGGGATCGTTGGCTCGACCGTGAGAATGGCGTGGAAAAACAAAACGGCAAAATCGTTTCCATTACCATGCTGAATGGCGAAAAGTACCAAGCAAAAATATTTATCGATGCCACTTACGAAGGTGATTTAATGGCCGCAGCCGGCGTAAATTACCACGTTGGGCGCGAAGCAAACGATGTGTACAACGAGCAATGGAATGGAATACAAACGGGTGTACTTCATCACGGGCATCATTTCGGCAATATGAATATCAGCCCGTATGTTGTTCCCGATGATCAGGCAAGTGGTGTTTTGCCCCGTATATCAAGCGACGATCCAGGTAAAAAAGGCGATGGCGACAAACGTATCCAGGCTTATTGTTTCAGGATGTGCCTGACAAAAGTGCCTGAAAACCGTGTTCCTTTTGAGCAGCCTGAAGATTACGATCCCGCACAATACGAACTGCTGGTTAGGGTGTTAAACCACGGATGGCGCGAGACATTTAATAAATTCGATCCGATTCCGAACCACAAAACCGATGTTAACAACCACGGGCCATTTAGTTTTGATAATATTGGCATGAACTACGACTACCCCGAAGCCAGCTACGAGCGCCGGGCAGAGATTATTCGCGAACACGAAAACTACCAGAAAGGGCTGCTTTATTTTTATGCTACCGATCCACGAATTCCTGATGAAATTCAAAATGAAATGAAACAATGGGGTTTGGCAAAAGATGAATTCACCGATAACGGAAACTGGCCTCATCAGATTTATGTGCGCGAGGCCCGCCGTATGATTGGCGAATTTGTAATGACCGAAAATGAGGTGCTGGGAAATTCACCGGTTCCCCACTCCGTTGGAATGGGTTCCTACACCATGGACTCGCACAACACGCAACGTTACATTACCCCCGAAGGTTTTGTGCAAAACGAAGGAGACATTGGTGTGCACCCGCATCAGCCTTATCAAATTGCGCTGGGATCGATTCTTCCGAAACAGGAAGAATGTGAGAATTTACTGGTTCCGGTGGCGGTTTCAAGTTCGCACATTGCTTTTGGGTCGATACGGATGGAACCCGTTTTTATGATACTTGGGCAAAGTGCTGCAATACTTGCCGGAATGGCCCTGGAGGAAGAGACTTCAATTCACACACTTCAGTATGAGGATATAAAACCAAAACTTGAAGCTGCAGGGCAGGTGCTGGAACATCAGGAGATGGAATAAACTACATCGTAGCAGGCTAATGGGGTATCAATTTTGAATTTTGTTTGATAACAAGTCAAGCATCGGAGTATTAACTCATTTATCCTAATACGATCCGCTATCGGGATTAGTTCGACCATCAAATTACAGTTCGTTTCTCTCCTGTTATTTGGGTCTCACTGAATAAAAAATCCCCACAACCAATGGCTGCGGGGACCTAAATAATACTTCTCAATTATGGTAGCTATAACGTTACGCCTGTTTTAAAAATGGCAATTTCTTTAAACCCGGTTTTTTCGTGGTTTAATTGTTTGCCGCTGGCTACTTCAATTATAAACTGAACAAAGTCTTCCAAAAGCTCGTCCATGGTTTTGCCTTCGAGCAAAGTGCCGGCGTTAAAATCTATCCAGTTTTTCTTTTTGTTGAACAAATCAGAATTGGTAGAAATTTTCATGGTGGGCACAAAACTGCCAAACGGTGTTCCGCGCCCTGTGGTAAACAGTACCATCTGACAGCCGCTAAAACCCAGTGCCGATGCTGCCACCAAATCGTTTCCCGGTGCCGACAACAAATTCAAACCTTTTGTTTTTAAAGGTTCGGCATATTTCAATACGTCAACCACTGTTGCTGTACCACCTTTTTGGGTACATCCCAGCGATTTGTCTTCAAGGGTTGAGATACCACCCTTTTTATTTCCCGGCGACGGATTTTCGTATACCGGCAAATTATGTTTCAGGTAATAATCTTTAAAATCGTTGATCAGACTCACCGTTTTATCAAACACCTCTTCGCTTTGCGCACGCTCCATCAGCAGCGTTTCGGCACCAAACATTTCAGGTACTTCGGTAAGAATAGTTGTTCCGCCCTGGGCCACCAGAAAATCGGAGAAAGCCCCAACCAGCGGGTTGGCTGTAATTCCTGAGAAACCATCCGATCCACCGCATTTTAAACCGATATTCAGCTCCGACAAAGGAACAGCTTCGCGTTTATCGGTGTGCATAATTTCGTAGATCTCTTTCAATATCTCCAAGCCGGTTTCCACCTCATCTTCCACATCCTGTGATGCTAAAAAGCGCACACGGCTTTCATCAAAATCGCCAATAAACTTTTTCAGATGATCGATCTGGTTATTCTCGCAGCCCAAACCCAACACAAAAACACCACCGGCATTCGGGTGATTGATCACATCGGCCAGTGCTTTTTGTGTATTCACATGGTCGTCGCCCAACTGCGAACAACCGTAGCTGTGTTTAAACACTTCTACCGCATCAATATCGGTTGGATTTACTTCCTGCTTAAACAAATCGATGATCTGCTGCGCCTGTCCGTTCACACAACCAACTGTTGGCACAATCCACAGCTCGTTACGAATTCCCACCTTGCCATTGCTACGTTTGTAACCCTCGAAAGTAAGCTCACGCCTGGCAACGGCAAGTTCGTTTAATTTCTGATCGAAAGAATAATT
>NZ_JBFHGM010000275.1:0-6758 GCF_041583095.1 Draconibacterium sp. | reverse complement strand
TCGCCGGTAGTTTTCCAGTAATTGTAGGCCAGACGAACGGTGTAACACAAGGAATCAATTTCCCATTTGCGTTCGTGCAAACCTGGTTTCATATCCGTCATATCGCTCATCCAGTGCACTTCTTCTTCCTTTGTTTTGTTGAAAGCGTTGGCATAACTATCGAGCAAAACACATTGCGTTTGACGGTGAACAACACCGGCAAGCAAGGTTTTTAATTCATCATCCTGGTTGGCCAGTGGCATATATGGCCAAACCTGGGCGGTTGAATCTCGCAACCACATGGCATGAATATCACCTGTAATTACAAAGGTATCAGGTTTCCCATTCAATGTTCCGTGCTCAACTGTTGTGTCCAAAGTGTTTGGAAAACAGTTTTCGAACATCCAGGCCAGTTTCGGATCTTTAATTTTTGCTTTTGCTGCAGCAATTGTTTCTTCCACAGCTTTCGACGTAAAATTCCGATCTGCTGGCTCCGGACGTAATGAGTGATAATCTGCGCGGCTTACTGCGCCAATTAAGGGATTAGTTTTCAAAATGGAAATGCCTGCCAATGCAGCAGTGCTTGTTTTAATAAATTTTCTTCTGTTGGTCATTTTTAATATGTTTTATTTTATTGATTCAGATTGAAAGTCATCATCTATCCTGTGTTGTGAATACCAGTTTTATTGCGTTGTTTTTTGCTGAAATCCTAAAAACTGTATTATCGGCAACAGAAGCTGATCCTTTTTTTACATCAACAACATATTTTATATGTTGAGATTCACAACTGATTTTCTTTTCATCAATACTTAAAAAAGGTAGTTCTTTATTAATAGCAGTAGTCAGGTCAACATACCAATTTATCAGGTGATCGCTATTCAGTTTCATTTCCAAACTCTTCTCATTGACGCTTAACTGTAACATGCCGTCAATATTCGTCAAAGGCCATGAAATATCAAGTTTTCCCTTACCCGGGCTAGTTACAACCGGATCACCACCTTTTAAAAGCACTTCTTTTCCGTCAACCAGGGCTTTAAACCTTAAACCAGCCAAATCGCCGTGTTTACTCCATAGGTATCCGTCAACAAACGGGAGGGTAAAAAATTTGCATTCGTTGGTGCTTGCGGTTCCGGTCAGATAATCGGAAACTAAATTTTCATCAAAAAGATGAATATCCCGAACACGCAGTGTTTCATCTTCCCAAAGTAAATTCAAACGGTAAAACCGGCTGTTGTACCAAACGGTTTTCAGATCACTTCCGCCCAAATCTTTGGTTACAGTTACTGCCGTTGCCGGAGTTATTTTATAATTTTCGCTGAACCACTTTCCTGATTCTGCGAGTGTTTCAACCTTTACTTTGTGCTGATCGCTTAATTCGGCTATCAACGGAAACTGCATTTCCAGCCCTTTCGCCATAGCGTCCCAGGTAAAAGAATTCTCCTGCCCTGCCTGGGTGTAGGCGTATTCAATGGCTTCGCCCTGTGTGAACTGATCGAAATACCATTCTACCCAGTTTTTATCGCCACCAGCATCCTTGTAAACTGGTTCCAGGCTAATCACACCCTGCCGTGCCGACCCAAGTCCCTGATCGTATTGCCGGATCGGATCACTTCCTAGCATCCTGAAAACAGGAACCGGAATCTGATTTTTTTCATTTTGCGCAGGCATGTACGAATTTACCTTACTTGGATAATAAGCCTGGTTCCAGTAACCGCCCCAAAGCGTATAGCCATCGGTTCCATACTGGTCCTTACAATTTGCTGAGGCTTCAATGTGGTATTTCTCGTACATATAATTCAAAGTATGCGCATCAATAAACCAGGAAGCCACCGACTTGGGATAATACCCAAATATTTCTTTAAAATCATTCATGTAAACATCCACCAAACGTTCACGTTCTTTGGGTGTATAACCGGTTGAAAAACCAACGTCGGCATGCCAGTCCCACGGATATCGTCCCCGCCATCTAATTCCGGCATTTTCAACCAAAGGCTGCGGGATTTCCCACCAGGCTCCAATTTCGAAGGAATCTTTTGACAGTCCTTTCAACAACTCCTGATAATCTTTATTCATTAAGGCATCGTACTGCAACAAGAAAGTACCTTTTAGGTGGTATTCTTTCATCAGATCAACCTGATTAACAACCGTTTCGTAAAGCACTTTTTCAGTGATGTTCGCATCACGCGGCTCCAGCAATCGAATAAAATTGACAATATTGACGATCTTGGGTTGTTCTTTATTCTCATCCGCGGGAATATTTTGTGCTTCGGTTTTATTACTTGCCAACAAAGGGGTATTGAAAGTCAGAATAATTCCCGTTAACAGGACTATTACACTAAATATTTGTCGCACAGATTGTAATTGAGTATAGGTCATATAAATTGGTTTATGCTTGCTGTTTTATTGGGTGTGAATATACAATTCTTTGCCTCTAAGCAGATCATTTTGCTGAATGAAATACGAATCCAATTTAGTTTCGCCCAAGTTAATTTGAGTTATTTTCTTTCCGTGATCAAGCTTTTTTATACTGAAACTTTCTGTGCTGCTTAAACTTACATTTACTTCATCAAACAACGGAACTGAAACAATAAATTCAGGATCAGCCGGCGAGTAAGGATAAATCCCCATGGCTGCGAATACATACCAGGCTGACATTTCTCCGGCATCGTCCATTCCGCAAAGCGCATTCCCCCACTCGCCCATTCCGTAAAAACGGTTCATGATACTGTCGAGGTAGATTTGCGATTTTTCCTGTTTCCCAATAAAAGTGTACAGATACGGAAAGCTGTGATCGGGCTGATTTCCGTGACAATACTGTCCGATAAATGATGAAACGTTGCGGGCAATGTGATTTGCATTCCATGGTATCGAGAAAAGAGAATCGAGCTTTTCCTCAAATTCTGCTTCACTTTTGTATAAGCCAATCAAACCTTTGGTATCGTGTGGTGCAAAAAACGACGACTGCCAGGCGTTGGCTTCGCGGTACATGTATTCGTAATACGGATATTCCGCGTTAAAATCCGGCACCCAATCACCATTTTCAAGGCGCCCACGCATTAACCCCGTTGACGGATCAAACAGGTTTTTATAGTTTGATGTGCGCTTCATCAGCATCTCATAATCATCCTGTTTCCCAAGTTCTTTGGCAAGAAGTGCCACAGCATAATCATCATAAGCAAACTCCAGTGTTTTCGTCACGCCGGCTTTTGCTTTCGATTCAACATGTGGATTTTTCACTTCAGGTGTTGAGATGTATCCTTTTTCGATATACTCGGCAATGTGCGGACGTGTACCTCCTTCTTTTGTTGCATTGTTTAGCAGCAACTGATAAGCGCTCTCCACATCGTAATCACGAATTCCGCGCAGGTACGATCCGGAAATAAAAGGCGCTGCATGATCGCCATGAAAAAAGGTAGGCATAAAACCGGTCTTTTCGCCTTTATCGATGAGCGACTGAATTACGTCGGCAGTAACATCGGGCGACAACATACCCAGTAAAACCAACTTATTGCGGTAGGTATCCCACAACGACGGATTGGTGTAATAACGAAACCCTTTATTGACCACTTTTCCGCTGGCATCGGTAAATTCGCCGTTTACATCGCTGCGTAATGCCGGCCACAAAAAAGAGCGGTACAACGACGAGTAAAACAACTCTTTTTGCTTTTCAGTACCGCCTTCAACCTGGATTTTTGAGAGCAAATTTTCCCAGGTTTGCGATGCTTCAGTTTTCACTTCTTCAAAACTTTTACCGGCCAACTCGGCTTCCAGGTTCTGCTTCGCATTTTCGGTGCTTACAAACGACAGCGCCAGTTTTAACTCGAGTTTATCGTTTGATTCTGATTGGTTAAAAGAAACAACCGCGACTTCATCTCTTCCGTCGCCGGTTGTTTCAAGGTTTACTATGGTCCGGTTGGTTTCGGCATAGAAATATATTTTTTCGCCTGTTTGCTGAAATCCTTTAAAAGCATTTGTACCAACTTGTTCAATATGCCAGTTGCGTACCCGTTCGTTTGATTTCGACAGGTTCAGTATCATGTTTTGTGGTTTACCTTTTGGATATTCGTATTTATGGTAACCGCAGTGCAAGGTGCTGGTAAGTTCCACGTTAATTTCGTAACGATCGAGTTTTACCTGGTAATAACCCGGTCCGGCAGCTTCGTTTTCGTGGCTGAATTTCGATCCAAAATCATTTTTGGTAAAACCGTCGGTAACCGGAAGTACCGGAATATGACACAAATTCCAGTGGCCTTTGTTGGTGTGTGTAAAAGCCAAGATAACATCATCTTCGTATTCGTAACCGGCTCCGCTGTGCCATTCGGTAATTGGGCTCAATTGCACCATGGCGTTTGGCAATGAAGCCCCGGGATAAGTTAATCCGGCCCACACGCGCCAGTCTTTTGGTGGATTATAACCACAATCGATGCTGTCTTGCAAAGGGGCAGTACCCAGAAATGTATTCACATATTGGGTAAGCTTTTCAGGATTATTTGTACTGGAATGGTTACTTGCCGTATGGCAGCCAACCATTGCAAAAATAAATGTAATTAGTAGAATTGTTCGTATCATTTTTAGTTGGTTCAAATATGAAATTATGTACTTCTAATTTATTTTACTTGTTCAATTACAGCAGCCCAGCCTCCATTTCTGGCCAGATCTATTTCAATCGTTTCTCCGCTGCTCACATTCTTAATTACTGTTTTATAATCCATAGCCTGCACATTGGCGTTTACACCATCTTGAAAAGCGGTCATTTTGTATGCAGCTCCTTCGTTTAGAAAATCAAGATTTAACTTGAAGCTACGTTGTTTTGTATCGGTAATTGCACCAATGAACCATTTGTTTTTACTGCGTCTGGCAACAACAAAGTACTCTCCGGCTTTCGCCTGAAGAACACGGGTTTCGTCCCAAACAACCGGAACACTGGTAATAAATTCGGTACATTCCCGCTCACGATAATAATAAAACGGATTATCGGCCAGCATTTGAATTCCACTTTCAAGTGTTACATATAAAGCCAGTTGATAAGCACGAGTACCGATACTAACCGGGTTTGTCCGGGTAGATTTATAATCTTCAGGATGAACAGAATTCATGGCTCCGGGAGTAAAATCGGCAGGCCCAACAGCGTTTCTTATAAATGGGAGATACGCGTTATTCTTAGTGGTTGCCCGTCCGCCTCCAATATTTTGTTCCATCCCGACGATACCTTCATACGAAAGAATATTTGGTAAAGCACGTTCCATTCCCGCAGGTTTAAATGATCCGTGATAATCAACAAAAAGATGGTATTTGGCAGCCTCACGTGCAACTCTTTCGTAATAGTTTACCATCCATTGATCGCTCCTGTCCATAAAATCGATCTTAACTCCGGCAATTCCCCATTTACTAAAGGTTTTAAACAAATCCATATTGTTTTCAACGGTCAGCCATGTTAACCACAAAACAATTTTTACATTTTTAGTCTTTCCATATTCAATTAGCTTGAATAAATCGATCGTGGGATTTGGAGTATAGGGATCGCGCGTGCTTTTAGCCCATCCTTCATCCATTATAATGTAAGGAATGCCAAAATCAGAAGCAAAATCAATGTAATATTTATAGGAATCCAGGTTATATCCTGATTTAAAATCCACCCCATACAAACGTGCGTCGTGCCACCATTCCCAGCTTACCTGCCCTGGCTTTATCCAGTCAACATTTCCCAATTCATTGGGCCGCGATAATTTGAAAACCATTTCATTTTCGAAGATTTGTTTGTCATCGCTACTGATCATGAAAACCCGCCAAGGGAAACTGCGCGATCCTGTTGTTTTTGCAATATAATCAGCCTCTTTTACGATTTTTAAACTACGGTCACCATCTTCGCCAAATTCAAGCGGACATTTCGGAAAAGTACTGTTCATCGCATTTCCTTCAACGCCTTTCATAAATAAACACGGGTAGTCGAACAAGTCGGCTTCTGAAAATAAAATCTTGACACGCTGTTCACTGTCAAACAAAATAGGTAGTGTGCTTTTCTCCAAACCTTCGGCGTCGGCTGTATTCGATTCAACATACGATATTTCGTACGAAGTTTTGAATGAACGGGTTGGTGAGAGCACAGCATCGAAAGTGGAAGGAAACTGAAGATGAACCGCTTCATCCAATACTTCAATTTCTTTGTCGCCCTTATTTGTAATAAAACGGTAAGCAACACCATCATTGTAAGCTCTGAATTCAACAGAATAATCGCCTTTAAATTTTAACAAAAGAACATTGCAATGATTATCAACAACCGCATTCTTTAATGGAATTTCACGGTTGATTTGCTCTTGAATGGTACTACGTTTTTTTGTGGTAAGTTTCGGGTTTTCACCCAAGATCTGATCTTTTAACCGGAGTTCCAAATAACTCTTTTCCATTAATAGAAAGTTATTGGCACTAACCGAGTAATAAATTCTGTCGGACAATTCAATTCGAACCTTGATATTATTATCAGGAGACGTAAGTTCGTGAATGCCTCCCTTGGCAAGAACAGAACCAGAAAGCAGACCTACCAGTAAAATGCAAAAAAATACTTTCGTAATCTTAAATAATTTTAGCTTAAAATCTAATCGCTTCATTTATAGTTGATTTAGGTAATTGAGTCGTCATCATTAAATTAATCCATTTTCAGTGCATAATTAAATTTGCCTGATATGACTTACTTCCCGTGATGACCCGAATAAAATAAATTCCTGGAGTCGTGATTTCAGGGAAGACAGAGATCTGCCCGCTATCTGTTAAATCTGTTGATT
>NZ_JBFHGM010000274.1:0-6764 GCF_041583095.1 Draconibacterium sp. | reverse complement strand
GATTCGGTAGCGGTCCTGGTTTATTCCCAGATTACGTCCTTGCGAACTGATGATACCTGCTGTAACTGTTGATGTAAGATTAAACGGATTACCAACAGCTAAAACCCATTCGCCAAGTTTCAGATTATCAGAATTGCCATAAGTTAGATAAGGCAAATCTTCAGCGTCAACTTTTAGAAGGGCAATATCGGTTGATGGATCGGTACCTACAAGGCGTGCTTCAAACTCGCGTTTATCGTTTAGAATTACTTTAATGTTCTGTGCATCTTCAATTACGTGGTTATTGGTAATAATATAACCATCTTCCGACATAATTACACCGGACCCAAAACCTTGTTGTACTTGAGGTTGTTGCCTTTGCAGACCAAAAAACTCATCAAGAAACGGGTTGCCGCTCGACCATTGCCCGGTACGAACAGATTGTGTGGCAATATGTACCACCGCATGAATCGATTTTTCGGCGGCAAAAGTTAAATCGGGTAACTGTTGTTCACTGTCGGCGGGGTAATTAACAAATCGTGCTGCTTGCTCTTCTTTCACTGTTACCACCTGTGGCTTGTCGAAAAAAGTGCTGTAAGCCCAAACTCCTACGAATGCACCTGCTATAACAAGTAAAAATGTCAGCGAAATTCTTCCTACTCTTTTCATAACTTAAAAATTTTTAAACGTTCTTGTTTTCTTAGGCAACTAAGAACGCAAATTTACTGCCACTGTTTTGCTCGTCGGCCAGTGAATGCCGCTATTTTGCATAATTTAACACGTAGTTGCTTATTGTGTTAAAAAGTGAAAATAGAAACGGCTTAAACTGTAACTATGTCAGTATGGCTTGACAGAACATGCATATTATACGACAATTTATCGTATTAATAATTACAAAAACGTACAATTATTTTTCAGGAACCTTAAACCATTTAGAATCGAGTTCCACTTCCTCGTAATTTTCGATGTATTTCATCGCTTCTTCAGGCGTTTCTGCCACAAAATATAATTGTCGGTAAATATCCTTTGCAAAGAGTTCGACATACGAAAGCTCAAATTGTTTAAAAAGGTAGTCGAAAAAATTATTTGTGTTCACAAAAACAATTGGTTTATGGTGGTAGGAGAGTTGACGAAGTGTAATAACCTCCAGTATTTCTTCGAGTGTACCAAAACCACCGGGCAATGCAATAAAAGCATCCGACATGTCGCGCATTTGTGCTTTCCGTTCCATCATATCTGTGGTAATTATTACTTCGTGCGAGTTGTTGGAGGCCAGCGACCTGCCAATCATTCGTTCGGGAATAATACCTACCGTTTTTGCACCTGCTTTGCTGGCGGCAATGGTAGCTGCTTCCATCAGTCCAACATTGGCGCCACCATTAATAAGATTGTGCCCTCCTCTACCAATTAACTCGCCTAAGTTTTGTGCGGCCTCGAAATATTTATCGTTTATGGCATTGCTTGATGAGCAGAAAACACAGATATTCATTTAAATAAAGATATGAGTAGTAAGTAATTAGTAATGGGAAGAGAAAACCGGGCATTACCCGGTTTTCTAAATATCGTGAATGAAATTTTAGTGTATAAGTAGTTGTGTTTAACTACACATTACTAAAATCTCAAATCTAATTTACGCGTCAATATTTGCGTAGGTAGCGTGGTCTTCGATAAACTTACGACGCGGCGGTACATCGTCGCCCATAAGCATGGAGAAAATGTGGTCAGCTTCAGCAGCATTTTCAATAGTTACCTGTTGCAATGTACGTTGCTCAGGGTTCATGGTAGTCGACCAAAGCTGCTCGGCATTCATCTCTCCCAAACCTTTGTAACGCTGCGTGTGAACGGCACTTTCGTTACCGTCGGCCCACTCTTCAATCAACTGCAAGCGTTGTCTCTCATTCCATGCATAAGCTTCTTTTTTACCTTTCTTAATCAAGTAAAGTGGAGGAGCTGCAATATAAAGGTGACCTTTTTTAATCAGGTCGTTCATATAACGGAAAAAGAAAGTCATAATCAATGTTGCAATGTGGCTACCGTCCACATCGGCATCGGTCATGATCACAATTTTATGATACCTTAATTTTTCCATATTCAGCGCCTTGGAGTCTTCTTCAGTACCGATGGTAACTCCTAAAGCTGTAAATATATTTTTGATCTCTTCGTTTTCGAAGATTTTGTGCTGCATGGCTTTTTCCACGTTCAGGATTTTACCACGCAGTGGCAGAATTGCTTGAGTTCTGCGGTCGCGGCCCTGTTTTGCAGTACCACCTGCCGAGTCTCCCTCGACAAGGAATACTTCGCATTTTGAAGGGTCTTTTTCCGAGCAGTCGCTCAGTTTTCCCGGTAAACCACCACCCGAAAGTGCGTTTTTACGTTGCACCATTTCGCGGGCTTTACGCGCCGCGTGGCGCGCCTGAGCTGCCAGAATTACCTTTTGTACAATCTGCTTGGCTGCCTTTGGATTTTCCTCCAGGTAGTTTTGTAAGGCTTCACTGGTTGCCTGGTCAACAGATAAACTCACTTCAGAGTTACCTAATTTGGTTTTCGTCTGACCTTCAAACTGTGGCTCCTGAACCTTAACCGAAATAATACCGGTCAATCCTTCACGGAAATCGTCTCCACTGATGTCAAATTTCAGTTTTTGGAGCATTCCACTTTGGTCAGCATAGTTTTTCAAGGTCCTGGTTAAACCTCTGCGGAAACCGGTTAAATGCGTTCCTCCTTCAATGGTGTTAATGTTATTTACATAGGAGTGAATATTCTCGGAGAAAGAAGTGTTGTATTGCAAAGCGATTTCTACCGGAATACCATTTTTTTCGGTGGTTATGTGAACCACATCGTCAATCAGTTTTTCACGAGTACCATCAAGGTATTCAACAAACTCTTTTAATCCTTCTTCCGAAAAATAATCTTCCGATTTGAATGAACCATCTTCCTCCGTCACACGCTCGTCGATAATTCTTAATTTGATTCCTGCATTGAGGAAAGCCAGTTCGCGTAAACGGGCTGCCAGAATTTCATATTTATATACGGTGGAAAGGAAGATACTGGCATCAGGCTGGAATGTAACCTGAGTACCTGTTTTGTCGGTTGTACCAATAATCTGCACATCGCCCTGTGGTTTCCCAATAGCGTATTCCTGTACATAAATTTTTCCGTCGCGGTGCACTTCTGCTTTCAGGTAGGTAGAAAGTGCGTTCACACACGATACACCTACACCGTGCAAACCACCCGAAACTTTGTACGAATCTTTATCGAATTTACCACCGGCATGCAGTACGGTCATAACAACTTCCAGCGCCGATTTATTTTCTTTTGAGTGTTTTTCGGTGGGAATACCGCGTCCATCATCTTTTACAGTGATGGAATTATTTTCATGAATAATAACTTCAATGTTGTTACAGTAACCGGCCAATGCTTCGTCGATCGAGTTATCAACCACTTCGTATACCAAATGGTGTAACCCTTTTTCGTTGGTGTCGCCAATGTACATCGACGGCCTTTTTCTTACTGCCTCCAAACCTTCAAGCACCTGGATACTATCTGCTCCGTAGTTTCCGTTGCCATTGCTTTGGACTTCATTTTTTTCAATTTCGCTCATCTCTGTTTGTTAAAATTAAATCCTCTAAAATAAAATAGTTTCCCCCGCAAAAAATTCCTTAAAACTTTTCGAAGAAAACTAGTTGATTTTTAAGCTCTTATCTTGTTCTAAAAATGATCTGATAATCACGCCACAAATATATAAAAAATAGGCAGAAATGTGCTGTTTTTAATGTGTTAAAAGACCTTATTTTTCAACAAAATATTAACCTCAAAATGAGGGTGAAGCAGCCGGTTTTTATTTCGGAGAAAATTGAGCAGAAAAAACGGTTAAATTGAGTCTGGTTTTTTCGTTAATTACATTCATTTTTCTGGAAAATTACCAGCATTGATCAGAGTAAAGTAAGTTGAATCTAACTCTCACTCATTCCTTCTCTGCGCGTTGAGAGGGACGATTGTGTCGAAGGCGCAATAAGGGTGAGTCTTTAAATCTTGATCCAGATTTCGCTATTGATTTTCAAGGGACTCCCACGAAAAAAGGGAAGCTTTTGCCTCCCTTTTACCGAATTGAGTTGTTAGTATTGTTTAGAACGAATAGCTTATACCAGCCAGCATATTAAAGCTTTGTAACGGGTATCCGAACCAGCGTTGATATTTTTGAAATCCAAAGTTGTTGAGTTGTGCAAACACCGAAAATTGATTGGTGATCTGGTAGTTACCTTTTACGTTGAGGTCGAAAGCAGTCTCGAGATTATTGGATTTGTATATTGCACTTGGCAGAATAATGTTTGTTGGATATGCAAGCGGTAGATCAGGTTGTTCCACGATCAAAGCTTTTCTTTCGCCCATTAAAAAGATATCGGCCGACAAACTGAGTTGTTCGCTTACTTTGTACCCAATATTCAAATTAGCATCCCATTTCGGAAGGTTCCAGGCTTCTTCCTGCTCGTCGAGTTTATAGGTGTAATAATTTACCGATGCAGTTAAGTCAACTTTATCTGACGAGGCGTGAAATACTTCTGCATTAAGTTTTAAGCGGTCGATATTGTCATAAAGAACCTTAAAAGTATTGTCAACAATCGATGGGGCAGGATTGTATGCCGGATCGAGATATAAAGCTTCGTTTAGGTAGTAAAACGGTTGGTTGTCGATTATAGCATATTCTGCCGAAATTTTAAAGTTGGTCTTTTTCGAGAACTTACCATCGAAACCACCATAAAAACGAAACTTTTGGAACGAATTCATTACATCGTGCTCCGGATCGACAAATGGATTTTCGTAGGCTATTTTTGAATAGTAATTGCTAACGTAATCGCCATCAATGCCGGCATACAGATTTATCAGCTCCGGAACCGGTGCCCAATTGGCGCGGATATTAGGTGAAATTTTAGCTTCGGTATCTTCGTCGGAAACCATAATAAACCAGGTGTTTACTCCCAGTGTAATATTTGCTGTTTCGTCGCCAACAAACCAGGCCGGTTTGGCGTGTATGATAATTTGCGAACGATTGCCGGTTGTTGAGTCGGCCTGCAGATAAATATCGCTGGCATGGGTGTATAAAACGCCACCTTCAAGCAGTCCAACGCCGGTAACCATTGGTTGCTGCACATCCAATATAAAATTGGCGTAATGTTCGCGCTGGTCGGTTTTTGTTCCAAAATAATGGTAAGTAAAATCAAAACCAATAGTTGCATCATCGTATTTGGCAGTCGGGTTTTTAAGCCCGATGTTAATGCCGCCTTTTGCAAACGACTGTTTGGTGTAGAAATAATTAATGGTTTGGCCGTCTTCAAGCAAAGGATCAGGAACGGCAGTTAACGGGTAACCATAGTAGTTAAATGCATCGTGTTTGAAATCCAGATTCACCGAAAGTACGTTGTCCTGAACCAGATGTTTTACAAACAGGTCAACCTCGTTTTTCATAAACGGTGCATCCACTTTATTGCCGCCTTCGAGTTCAATATCGTCAAACGACGAAAGGTGCATGGCGTGAATTCCAAACAATGAATTTCTTGAATTCTGATTATTAAAGAAAACCTCGCCATACGGACGGAAGGTTGTTCCCAATCCGGCGCGTACCAAACCGTAACCGTTGTCTTGATCTTTTGATGTTTCAACAATGGCAGCTTTTAACGGATTCACCGAAAACGTGCTAAAAACAGGCTTACTGTTGATGTTGTAATTGAATGTCGGTTTCTGGTGTTCTGTTTCATCAATAGTTGGCATGCTGTTTAGTTTGTTGGCGTCCGAGAGTGTGGGTTTGTATGCTTTTGTAACCTCAACCTCCTTCGTAAGCGTGGTATCTTGTTGCGCCTGTGCAAAAACGGCAGTGCCAAGTAATAGTAGTGTGAAAATATATCGAGCTGTTTTGAACATGTTGTGCATTTTTAGTTTTGTTTAATTTCCATTTGGAACGAGCTGTCCACCGCGTTTTGCTGCTGCTGCGCTTCTTTTGTCAGAATAACATCAAGACGTTGCTGCGCTTCGGCTTTTATTCCGTCGTTGTCGTCGTTATAATTTTCAGCAAGGCTTTTTAACGTATGTTTTGCCTGAAACTGATCGCCGCTATCTTCGTAAATGCTGGCCAGTAATAAAAAGGCTTTCCCCAGCCAGTAAGTGTATGGCGTTCCTTTGTCTATAAAATCAACAATCTCTTCCTCGGCTTTTGCCCTGTTATTATCGCGGTAATAAATTTCTGCCAGCAGATATTTGGCTTCAGCACCTTGCTCCAGTTTGGTGTCTTTTGCCACATCGCGTAACGGACTAATTGCCGAACTTAAATTGCCCAGTTCGTAATTCGATTTTCCAATGGCATAATCCGTTTCTTTTTTAAGCGCTTCGTTGGCTACATCCGATTTATTTACTTTTTCGGCTGCTACAATTACCGCCTGATAATTCTGATTGATCAACTGGCAGCGCATCTGGCCGGTGTTGGCACGAAGCGAATTCCATTTGCCTGTTGATTTTTCTTCCAGGCGATTAAACAGATCGAGCGCTGTATCGTAGTCGCCGGCATTATATGTCAGCTCCGATGCACGTGCAAGTGCCTGTTCGGTAAAAATATTATCGGGTTGGTTGGCTACAAACGAATAGTGTGAATTGGCTTCCCCGTAGCTGCCTTCTTTGTATTTTATTTCTGCCAGATAGAAATGTGCATTGGCAGCGTAAGCTCCGTTCGGAAATTGATTCAGGTACTGTTGAAGTTGCACGTCGGCATCTTCATTTCCGGCCATATAAACACGTTC